>JAUNNP010000111.1 GCA_030531385.1 Eubacteriales bacterium | reverse complement strand
GTCCGTCCAGTTGTTTAACTGTTGGCTTCTGTTGCACTTAGTTTATTATCTCGGCTGTTATTTACGGCAAATAGACATGATCAATAGTTCTGACCAATAGCCCGCGAGGACTTCCGCGTTATATTCAAGTGCCCTCGCAAGCTGCTCATAAGCGCTGAATGCATCAAACAGGTCCGCGCCCGTCCTCACTATGATCCTGTCCCCATGTATAAATAGTGCCCCCTCGGCGAGCTCTGCGTTTATTTCATTGATCCTGTCCATAAGGACTGCAGCTGCTGCCTGCGCTTCATTCTCCGGCAATGCTGACGCTGCTTCGGGTACCGCAGACGCGTTCGGCAGCGTGCTGATAAGATACGGGTAGGCACTGCAGATCAGGACCCGCTGACCCTCGACATGTATACGTGTCTCCCACTTATGCATGCCGTCCGAGAAGGTCATATAATATGTGCCGCCTTCCTCGGTATATGCTATGTCATTATATTCCAGCAGCCTTAGCACCTCTTTCGCGGCATCCGGTTGCTCCTCTATCGTGAATTTGTCTACCATAATGTATCTGTCTCCTTGGTGTCACGGGGATGGTTCTTTTGACACCTTTCATGCAGGTGTCACGGGGACGGTTCTTTTGACACCTTTCATGCATGGTGTCATCAATTTCTTTCAGTGCCTGCGGTCCTTAAGGACCGGGGAACTAAGGCTTCTTTGCCCCTCATTTTTTTTGTCAAGCCATGCGGGGTCGATCCGGGCGGGAACCGTAGGCGATATAAGATTTACTTCCGAATCACCCGGGTCCGCTAAGTACCATCCGAGGTCGTCCAATCCCGATTCCGGTGAAGCTCCGTCATCCGGATCTTTATCAGTATCCGCCTCCGGGTCTCTTCCGGAGCCCCCGCTTCCTAAGCCTCCCCTGCCTGTGCTGCCGCTTCCCGCGCCGCCGCTTCCGCCGCTTTTATTTATAAGCTCAAGCATAACGCTGTTGCCAACAAATCCCGCCAGCTCTTTAAGGTCCCCCGCATCCAGCTCCTTAAGAAGCCCCGGATCCGACTTTATCCTGTCGATACTTGCAAGCAGGTTTCCTAAACGCTCAGAGTATCCGTGACTGTCAGAGACCTCTGTCTTCCTTTCCTTTTGCTGCTCCTGCGCACTGTCCTTACCGGCATCGGTACGGCTTAAGCCTTCACTGCCGGTCCTGCCGCCTCCGCGTATGTCCTCAAAATCAGGCATCACTTTCTCCCTCCGGTCGTCCCGCGCTCTCTGCGCCTTTGCCTGCATCCGTTCCGCCGTTTCCGCTTGCTCCTTCAGGAGGACCTGTGGGCTCGCCCGGCGGGACCTCGGCCTCAGTGATTCCCTGTATAACATTTGCGACAAGCTCCAAAAGAGCCGGCGACTCAAACTCTGCCTGGGCACGGAGCGCCTGGGCATTAAGCACACGGAGCTTCTGCAGAAATTCCCTGCGTGTAGTCTCCTTCCTTCTTTTTACAGTAAGGACGCGCTCCTCTGCCTCCTTTAAAAGCTCCAGCTCCTCCCTCGGATCACGCCGTACCGGGGCCCCGGCATTTTCACCTCTAATGCCGCTAAGCTCAGCTTCAAGCTCGCTGCGGCGCTCTGCATATTCCTTAAGCAACGCATCCTCACGGTCAGTCAGAAGAAATGGGTATTCCTTCCTCAGAGTCTCAAGTCCGCTATGCTTATCGATGCTGTCCCCGCCCTCGGCTATCGCCGTAAGGTTATTAAGAGACTGCCTTGCATCCTTCAGCACATCCACCATCATGCCCACGGCAGACTCCGCAAAGCCGCGGTTTACGATCGTCAGAGCGTTCTGGTGTGCGGGGATCTCCTTATGCACGGACATCGCCTGGAACAGCTTTCTTTCCTTAAAGTTATAGCTGTGTTCCTGACCGATGGTCCTCTTAAGCGTTGACACCAGCATCATCTTGCCGGTCCCCTCTACTATGGCAGCGGCCATGTTTCCCCTCTGGAAGCTGATATTGGCAAATTTCTTAAGCCTGTTCTCCTGCCCCTCTCTGGGTTCAAAAACATCGCGCATGCTCGTGTAGTCGGTCCCGTAGCCGGCATTTCCCGCTTCGCCTAAGCCGCCTGAGGCTCCGGCATTTTCCGAAAAGCCCTGTCCGGCAGAGACTCCTCCGAGCTCCTTTCCGCGTATGTCAAAATTCTGGCGGAAGCTTTCCGTCAGATGAAAGGTCGGGTCACGGTGCTGAAACTTTTCAGTGCCGGCTGCCCAGGCAAGGCGGCGCTTTAAGCTATCCTCTGTATAGCCCTCAGTGCGGGGATCATAGCCTCTTTCCTCACGCTTAGGGTCGTAGCCCGGCAGATTTTTATGTTTTTTTAATGCTTCATTTTCCACGCTTTGCAATGCTCCGTTTCAGTAAGACCTGCGCTGCTTTAGTTAAGACTTGCACTACATGTGATTATATCATAAATCGTTTCGATTAGCTTCAATGATTCGATGAGTTCAGACTTTCCGTATTTACAAAGATCAGAAGCTCAATCTATAATAACAGCAGCAGTTTCATGCCTTCGGGGCGCTAAAATACGGCCTGCGCAGCAGCTGCACATCAGCACATCATAACAACAAGAGGGGGGAGCAAGATCCTTGGAACAGATCATATGCCGTACAGAGCTTACAGAAAAGATTTACAGAAAGTACATGTATTACCATGTCTTCAGAAGGGATAAGGGCTGGCTCAAGCACCTTATAATGTGCGCCGTCATTCTCATCTTCGGCCTCATGAACCTATACACCAATTCACCGGTACTGGCCGTGATCTTCATCACGCTGGCACTCTACCTCTTTGTGAGCAGATATCTGCGCTTCTTTATAAGCATCGGCCGCATCACAGAGCAGTTTGGACTTGGTGCGGAGCCAAATTATTTCTACACACTCACACTATCAGACTCCGTCATCCATGTCGAAAATGGCAAGGAGACCGCGGATTACCCATGGGACCGCGTCTGCCTTGCCTGTATCTTCCCGGACATCATTTACCTCTACATGAACCCGCAGACTGCCCTCCTGCTTCCGACAGGCTGCCTCACATCTGCCTCCGGCACCGATTCTGCCGCTGCAAATGCTGAGCTCGCAGGCCTCATCGAGGCGCACGTCCCGTCTGACAAGCTCCGCAGGTACTTATAGCCTCAGCTCTGCGCAGCAGTATTAAGTCGAAAGGCTGTTGATAAGCCCCGGCACAAACTGCTTCTTGCGCGAAACAAGTCCCGGCACATGCACGCCGGTCCCCTCGCCGCAGGAGGCATTTGCAAAAGCGCGAAGCAAAACAGCCTCCGCATCCTTGCCGGCGTGAATGATATCGCTCGACTGATCCTGAATGCTGGTCGCGATATAAAATGCCAGATCTACCTGGTCACTTTCAAGTATGCTGTCAATAAATCCGTTCATAAGCTGTATAGCCTTGCTCCGGTTATTAGGGCTGTTGAAGGTGCCCTGCGCGATCGCCACGCGCACACCGTTCGTGCGGAGGATCTTGTAATCATTTCTGAAGATCGACTCAGGCGTCTTGCCCGTGAGGTCCTCACCCGCGTCAAACATCGCATTGGCATGCTCATTGTAGTCGATGCCGGCAATCTCGGCCAGTGCCTTGCCCGCCTCAACATCGCGCTTCGTGCAGGTCGGCGAACGGAAGCAGAGCGTGTCGGACAGGATCGCGCTCAGCAAAAGTCCCGCAATGCGCGGCTCGATCTCGATACCGTACTCGTGATACATATCGTTAAGTATGGTTGCCGTACAGCCGACAGGAACATTTCTGAAAATGACGGGCCCGGTCGTCTCCACATCTCCGATACGGTGGTGGTCGATGATAGCCAGGATCTCCGCCTCATCAAAGCCATCCACGCACTGGCTCCTCTCATTATGATCCACAAGCACCAGGCGCTTCTTCTTA
Organism: Eubacteriales bacterium; assembly: GCA_030531385.1. Lineage (GTDB taxonomy): Bacteria > Bacillota > Clostridia > Lachnospirales > Lachnospiraceae > Avilachnospira. The sequence continues at coordinate 2,349 of JAUNNP010000111.1, read as the reverse complement.
AGGCTGATGAGGTTACGCTTGGAAATAAGGCCTATCATATTTCCCTTATCCATTACCGGGAAATAGTTGTGGCGCACCTTACTCATGATCTCCTTGACATCATCAAGCTGGTCGGACGCCTCAAAGGACAGCACATCGGTCTTCATATATTTGCTGACCGGCATACTCTGGCTTATCAGCCTTGCGACCGTGTAGGTATCATTCATAGTGCGGATAAGCGTGCAGTTCGTACGGGTAGCGACCCAGACCAGCTCGACCGGCAGCTCCTCTGCCATGCAGACTATGACCGCAGTGCAGCCAAGTCCGATAGCCGTCATGATATTGTCATATCGGTTTCCGACGATGAGAATGTCCCCCTCGGAATGAGTCTCCCTGATGGATTCGGGCGTGCTGGCGCCTATACGCACGCGCCCGCTGTTGACCATCGAATCAATGTCACCATATTCCAGCTCACCCTCGATTGTCTCTAAGATGTTGCGGACCGGAACATTTGCATTTTCAAAATAACTGGAACCTATTATATCCATGTTTGCCATGGCAATGTCATTGATGGAAATAACACCCTTCAGCACGCCCTCGCTGTCTACCACCGGAAGCGTCTGCAGCTCATTTTTGGTCATCCTCTCCCAGGCATTTCTTAAGCTCATATCCGGCAGTATGCCCTTTTCATTTCTGATCTCAAGATCACGCACCTGAGGGCGCACATCCATATATATCCTCGGGATAGGGAACTTGAATTTATCGAGCACAAAGGTCGTCTCCGCGCTTATCACGCCCGCACGGCACGGCACATACACATCCCCGCTGTCAGGCTGCCCCGCGGCAATGTTGCGTTCGTTTACCTTGTTCATCAGGTCCGCGTAGCAGATTGCCGAGCAGATAGAGTCTGTGTCGGGATTCTTATGTCCGAAAACCAGTATATTTTTGTCGTAATTGTTTTTCATGGCTTGGCCGCCTTCCTGTTGGCCTCCGCCGCAGCCTCGCGGGCGCGGCAGATCTCAGCCCAGCTCGGGTACTTCGTAAGCTCGACAGAGAACTTCTTAAGGACCTCAGGTATATGGATCTTCTGCGGGCACATCCTCATACAGTTTCCGCAGCCTACGCATGCTGAAGGCTTTTTATCCTCAGGCAGTGAGTCGATATACATCGAAACATTAAAGGACGGCACCACGCTGTAATCATTATATTTCTTTATAAGAACCGGAATATCCAGCCCCATCGGGCAGCTGTCGCAGCAGTAGCGACAGGCCGTGCACGGAACCGAGCCCTTAAGATGCTCTGCGATATCCATAAGGACAGCATCCTGCTCAGCCGTGATGACCTTGTCTTCCTTGAAGGTATTTACATTATCGACCATCTGGTCGAAATTTGACATACCGCTTAGGATAACGCTGATATTAGGAAGCTGCTGCAGCCACCGGTAGCCCCAGGAAGCGTCACTTGGCGCTCCGCCTTTAGCATTTCCCGCTTCCTGCCCGCCTCCGGCATTTCCCGCAGTTTCATCCAAAGCAAGAGCTTTAAGCTTTGCACTTAAGTCCTCAGGAAGCTTTGCAAGCATGCCTCCGCGGACAGACTCCATCGCGATCACCGGGATGCCGCGTGAGGTAAGCATTTCGTACTTTTCCTTAGCATCCTGCAGGGTCCAGTCCAGGTAATTTATCTGTATCTGGCAAAATTCCATCCTGCCGTCCGCAGCATCAAGGAAGCGCTCGATAGTCTCGATCTGTCCGTGCGTGGAGAAACCGAGATGCTTTATACGTCCGAGCTCCTTTTGCTTAAGGAAGTAATTGATGATGTCCCACTGCGGATCGAGATAGACATTTATAGAGTTCTCATAAACGTTGTGAAGCAGGTAGAAATCAAAGTACTCAGCATTACACTTTTTAAGCTGGGTCTCGAAAATATCCGCAGGATCATAGCGCTTTGCGATCTGGTGCCCCGGGTACTTATCCGCCAGGAAATAGCTGTCCCTCGGATACTTAGAAAGACATCTGGCGAGCACTTCCTCAGAGTGTCCGTCATGATATGGAAATGCTGTGTCAAAGTAATTAACTCCGTTTGCGATGGCATAATCCACCATCTTCTGAACCTGCGCTTCGTCTATAGTGCCTGTGGGCTTTCCATCCTCTCCCATAAGCACGGGAAGTCTCATTGCGCCGAAGCCGAGCCTCGACACCTTCTCACCCTGAATGCTGCCATAAATCATGTTTAACCCCCAAATTTATGCTTACTGTATAAACTTATATTTTCTTTATATTATATCTCTTTGCAACAGGCAATACCAGATATTTAATTTGTAAGCGGTACATAATAAACCATGTTGACTTTTCTACAGATGGAGATGTTTTT
>JAUNNP010000110.1 GCA_030531385.1 Eubacteriales bacterium | reverse complement strand
GCTTCCGTCCCGGCATCAAGTGCGAATTCAGCCTCTGTCACCGTCATGCTTTTGTCACTGAAATCAAGGTCAGGAAACTGTCTGTTTCCCAACATATCCGCTGCCGTTGAGATCAGCCCCTTTGCCTCAGCGGATCTGTTCAGTTCCTTTGCAGTGCAGAAAAAGCGTATGAATTCAATGGCATAATCCAGGTTTTCCGCCCCGTTGAATACCGAAAAACCGTCTGAGGACTCAATGCACATTGGTGAGCCGTAATCGCTAAGCGGAGCAGCGATAAAAGTATATTTAAACGGATCCGCTTTAAATGCCTCGGACCGTGACTCTCTCTTTGCAGTGCCGCTCATTGTCATGGTATTTCCGCACATAAAGCCCACATCTCCCTCAAAAAATCTGAGGATTGTTGAATCATAATTATCCACGATCGATGCCGCAGCGTCCCGGTCAAAATAACCGGCTGCAATAATCTGGCTGAGCCTCTCTAAAGTCGGAGCAAGATACTCCTCTGCGCTTCCCTCACTTGCCTCATTAAGAGCCTTACGCGCTCCCTCCGGGTCAGATGAATGAGCCGCGTCAACATATATTCTGCTCTTTGCAAGCGCCGTCCCAACCAGTGATGAATTCTTATTTCCGATAAATCCGGTTATCGGTATATATCCCTTACTTTTAAGTACGCTGCAGCAGTGCATGAATTCCACGAAATTAGAGGGCAGACTGAGGCCGTTTTCAATAAGCAGGGAATCATTTACCATAAGCCCCTCTGTTTTGCGGTACAGGGGCATACGGTAAAGCACATTGTCATCGGCACTATTGTCCTTTATTACATCACTGTCAAGTGCAGAGATATCTATCCCATACTGCGGATCTGCAAGATTGACCGACTTACTCATGATGCCCTGTTCGGTCGTCGAGTAGCTTTTTACGCTCATGAAAATATCTACCTTCTGACCGCTTGAAAGTCTGTCCCGTACAGCATTCCAATAATCATCCAGCTTTTCGTAGGAAATGCTGACATTCGGATAATACTCCTTGAAATCTGCATAAACTGTGTCGAGTGAAGGGAAATTGTCATAAAAGCCTATAATATTAAGCTCCACGCTTTTGCCGGTGTCGAGTGCCGGCTCAAACGGCTCTGCCTTTTTCACTTCGGTCGTTGCCGCGGTGCTTTCAGGCTGTTCATCCTTATCGGTGCCGGTCCCGTCGCCTGCCGTTCCCGCCTCTATAGTATCAGCTGAGGATGTATCAGGTGATGCTGTCTCTGACGCAGCCATCTCCTCTGAGGCTGTCACCGACAAAGTCGTTTCAGAGGTCCCCGCCCCTTTTGCATTACCCATGGCAGGTGCTGATGATGTGCATCCCGTCATAAAAAATAATGTCATGGCCGCCGTCAGAAAAATTAAATTGCTCTTTTTCATATTAGCGCCTCCTTAAAGTTATTATTTAATGGTTTCCAGACGAATAGTATTTGTTGTAAATGATTTTCCGCTTGTCCTTCCGCCTGTAAGTACTACATTGTCTCCGCTCTTAAGGCCAAAGACCTCTTTTGCGTGTCTGATCGCATGATAGAACATTACATCCATAGAATCAAACTCCTCACTGAGTACAGGTGTAACGCCCCAGCTTAAGTTGAGCTTTCTCCATGCTTTCTTGGATGTTGTCATTCCGATAATATCGACAGGGCATCTGAAGCGGCTTACCATTCTTACCGTAATTCCCGAAAGAGAGCTGATTACGATTGCCTTTGCCTTGGTGTCAATAGCCATCGCGCAGGTCGAATGAGATAATGCGTCGATATTGCTCTTGATCCTGTAATCATTTGTTTTGAATCTCTTTTCGTAATCTATATTCTTCTCTGTATATTCCGCGATCTCAGCCATATTTCTTACCGCATCGACCGGATATTTTCCGGATGCGGATTCGCCTGAAAGCATCACAGCCGAAGAACCGTCATATACAGCATTTGCGACATCAGAGATCTCAGCTCTTGTCGGTCTCGGATTCTGGATCATAGACTCAAGCATCTCAGTTGCCGTGATGACTCTCTTGCCTAAAAGTCTGCATCTTCTTATAAGATATTTCTGAATAGCAGGAACCTCAACAAACGGTATCTCAACTCCGAGATCTCCTCTTGCTACCATTATTCCGTCTGCATACTCACAGATCTCATCAATATTGTCAACGCCTGCCCTGTTCTCGATTTTGGCGATTACATCAATATCCTCTCCGCCCTTTTCATTAATAAAATTACGAAGTGAACGTATGTCATCCTTGTTTGATACAAATGAAGCGGCAACAAAATCCACACCATTCTCTATACCGAAAAGCAGGTCATCCTTATCAGCTTCGCTTAAGTATGGGCCTGTCATTACATGATTGGGGAAGTTCATGCTCTTCCTGTCGGAAAGCTTGCCCCCGGTAATTATTCTGCATACAACATCATTTCCCTTTAATTCCTCTACTTCAAAAACAGAGAGTCCGTTATTTACAAGGATCCTGTCCCCGATGCTGAGCTCATTTATAAGGTTCTTGTAGTTTACCGATACCCTTGTCTCGTCGCCTTCAACATCATCCACGGTAAAAATAAAGGTATCTCCATCCTTAAGCATAACACTCTTATTTTTGAATGTCTTGATCCTGTACTCCGGGCCCTTGGTATCCAGCATTATCGCAATCGGAAGATTGAGCTTCTCCCTGACAGACTTTATCAAATTGATCTTCTGAAGATGTTCCTCATGTGTGCCATGTGAAAAATTGAGTCTGGCAACATTCATTCCTGCCAGACACATTTTTGTCAGAGTTTCCTCGTTATCACTTGCAGGACCTATTGTGCATATTATTTTTGTTTTTCTCATTTTGGATTCTCCTCTTCCGGCAATTATGCGGGTATTGATCATGATGCGGGTCCCAAGGTCATGAATCCGGACGCAATCATCCGATTCAGGCCTTTTGGCCCCTGTATCATCATAATTATAAACATCCATGGACATTTCGTCCATGGATGTTTTGTGTTCAATATATACCAATAAAGTTTTTAACCAAAGAGCTTTCTCTTATCAAGCACATGCTTGGTCTTGCCCATGCCGTGCTCAAGTCCGTTCGGATAAACCAGCACGATCTTGGCATTAAGTCCGATAACTCCCTTTATAGCCTTCTTTATTTCAGCACGAAGAGCTTCCATCTTGGCTGCGTCATCTGAATAATAAGATTCCTCGATCTCAACCTCGATCTGGAAGGTATCCTGCTCGTCAACACGGTCTACTGTGATGAAGTAGTTAGGAGTAGTTCCCGGTACTGTAAGAAGCACAGCCTCTACCTGAGTTGGGAATACATTAACGCCCTTTATGATAAGCATATCATCAGAACGACCTACGAAACGCTGAATACGTGCGTGTGTTCTGCCGCACTTGCACTTCTCATACTCAAGATGTGTGAGGTCTCTTGTACGGTAACGGATAAGCGGCATACCGTCTCTGGTAATGCTGGTGATAACAAGCTCTCCTGTTGATCCCTCAGGAAGCACCTCTCCTGTATTCGGATCTATGATCTCAGGAATGAAATGATCCTCCCAGATATGAAGACCTGTTCTGTACTCGCAGTCATCTGCTACGCCCGGTCCGCAAAGCTCTGTAAGACCATAGATATCAAAGGTCTTAATATGGAGCTTTGAATCAAGACGCTGACGCATCTCATTGGTCCAAGGCTCTGCGCCGTTGAATGAAATACGGAGGCTGAGCTTATCGATAACACCCATCTCCTCTGCGACCTCTGCTACATGAAGCAGATAGGAAGGTGTGCAGGCAATAGCCGTAACCTTCATATCGATCAGGAAATCGATGATCTTTGTTGTAGCCTGACCGCCCATAGGGATAACAAGCGCTCCTATAGCTTCGCCGCCCTGATGAGCTCCAAGTCCGCCGGTGAACAGATGATAGCCGTAGCCAACCATAAGAATGTCATCCTTGGTAAGTCCGCCCATGGTAAGGCATCTTGCTGAGCACTCTGTCCAGACATCAAGATCGGTCCTGGTATAAATGCTGATCTTAGGCTTGCCTGTGGTTCCGGATGAAGCCTGAAGACGCACACACTCACTGACCGGTGCGGAAGCCATTCCAAAAGGATAAACATCTGCCAGATCATGATAGGTGGTAAAAGGCAGCTTGCTGAGATCCTCTACACTCTTAATATCCTCCGGCTTAACACCTGCAGCATCCATTTTCTCACGGTAATGCTCAACATTATTGTAGACAAGCTCGACAGTTTTCTTAAGTCTTTCGCCCTGAAGCTCCTTTAACTGCTCACGGGGCATGGTTTCCATTTCTTCATTCCAGAACATAAAATTCTCCTTTTTTTATCTTTAGTCGATAAGCGACGCATAACGCAGACATTATACTACTATAATTTGACAAAAAACAATCCGCAGAGCAGCCTGCAGTGCTATTTTGGTGTATTTGAACATGTTTTTATGACTTGTTTTGGTTATTTTTCAAGATATTTTAAATCATTCAAGCTTTGTTACCAGTTCAAGGGCAAACGGTACATGATTTATTTCAACATACTTTGATATGACCATATAATTATCGCGGCCTATATTCTCACGTTTTGAATACTTTCCCTTTGTTTGAAGGGCTTTCGCTGAGATACAGTTTTGACACTCTCCATTCCTGCGCCAGATTTCAAAGCAATGATGCTCACCTTTTCGGATATGTCCGTCATCATCCATTCTGTATTCGACTTTCTGAGTGGCATCAACCAGCCTCACTACGTCAAACAGGTCCTTAAGCCTCTTCAGAGCTTCATAAGCAGTCCGTATATTAAAATCTGCTTCAGAGAATTTTATATCCAGCGTATCTGCCGCACTGTTAAGCATATCGACCTGATAGGCCTGTGATTTCAGCGCCTCCATGAGGTCCGCAGCTTTATCTGATACCAAGGCTGCAGCCCGTTCCTTCTGCAAGCGCTCCTCCTGGGCGATCATATAGGCTTCGAAGCCAGCTTTCGGAAGCGGCTTTGAAAAATAATATCCCTGAACAGCATCACAGCCAAACATACGCAGGATCGAAAACTGTTCTTCTGTTTCAACGCCTTCCGCTATTACAGTCTTACCGAGAGAATGCGCCAGTTCAATCATTGCTCTGACAACTTCCATCTGTTTGTCCAGATTACGCACAAAGGTCATATCCAGCTTGATTATATCGAGCGGAAGTGTCTTCAGAAGTCCCAAAGAAGAATATCCGGCTCCAAAATCGTCCATCTCTATCACAAATCCCTGGTCGCGAAGATCACTGATGATCTGTATCTGTCTCGACTGATTCGCCACATACATGGACTCAGTGATCTCTATATGTATATTGTCAGGAGTGAGCCCGTATTTGCCAAGGTTCACTGCGTAACTGCCTACATCCGAGATCTGAGGCAGATCAACTCTGGACACGTTTATCGAAACAGAAGGGATTTTTATGCCACGCTTTATCCATGAAGTCATATTGGCAATTACTTCCTGCGACACAAAGGCATCCACTTTACTGATAAAACCATTTTTTTCGAACAATGGTATGAATTCGCCGGGAGACATAAAGCCATACAGCGGGTGATTCCAACGTATCAGAGCTTCAGCACCGACAAGCTCTCCTGTTTCGGCAGAATGCTTGGGCTGATAATAAACCTCAAACTGCTTTTCCTCAAGAGCCTCCGCCATACACGCTTCGATCATCTGTTCTCTTTCCATCTGCAGTCTGACTGTACGATCAAATATGGCCGCATATTTGCCATATTGATGGCGTATCGTTTCCATCGCCCTCAGGGTCTGGTTAATAGCTACAGACAGCGATATGTCATGTTCTATATTTTCGTAAAGCGCTGCCTTGATCATAATATCCGGGATCGGTGCATTATCCGCCATATCCTTGACATACATAGACACTCTTGTGTCAGATATTTCCTGATGCAGATCCAGTCCGACAAATCGCCTTGCGCTTAATCTTCCCAGGACGCTCTGGGCAGTATTGGACGCCTTTAGCGTATCTGAGATATAGCGTACCAGTTCATCGACTCTTGTCATACCATACTGCTCATTGAGTATGTCCATATCTTCGAGTTCAAATACACATAGATCAAAGGTCGCATCGGGGTACTCCCGCAAAAGGCTTTTGGCATGATGCATAAATGCGACTTTTGTGAGAGTGCCGGTAACAGGATCATATTCTATCTCATCGATCATTACTGTCGACTCTCTAAGCCTTATTACCGCCTCCATCCTAAGGCGCAGCAAATTAACATTAAAGGGTTTCACAAAATAATCTGCAGCGCCTAATGA
>JAUNNP010000014.1:6469-36199 GCA_030531385.1 Eubacteriales bacterium | reverse complement strand
TCCCTCCTACTCGATCTTCGCAAGCGAACATTCCACACTTCGTGTTCCATGTTCTTACGCCCGTCAAATGACTGCTCGAGCGAGCTCGGCAGTCGCTTGGCGGGCTTTTGCTACACAAAATGGGCTGCCGCTTAAGTGCGACAGCCCATTTTCTTAATATTCGATATTCAGCTTTAACCCCTGTACTTATTAAGCAGCTTCTGGATCTTGGCTGAGTTGCTCATCTCCTGAGTGCTCATGTTATAGTTGAAGTAATTGATGATAGTTGCGAGGAACTTGCTCAAATTAGCCTCTACATACCATTCCCTGGTATAGATCTCCTCAGGCTTATAGTTGAGGTTTGTCGTAACGATAAGATCGATCGAGCCGTTATTGTAAAACTCATCAAACTTCTCAAAGCCGTTTGTGAAAAGTCCAAATGTACAGCAAACGATAACTCTTGCTGCCTTGCGCTCCTTAAGCTCTCTTGCCGTATCGAGCATAGACTCTCCTGATGAGATCATGTCATCGACAATAATAACAGTCTTGCCTTCAACTGAAGCACCGAGGAACTCATGCGCAACGATAGGATTGCGTCCGTTGACAACCGTTGAGTAGTCACGTCTCTTATAGAACATACCCATATCTACGCCAAGGTTGTTGGCAAGATAGATAGATCTTCCCATAGCACCCTCATCAGGTGAGATCACCATACAGGAATCCTTGTCGATCTTGAGATTCGGGAACTTCTTAAGTATGGCCTTAAGGAAAGCATAAGTCGGCATGAATGAATCGAAACCGTTCATCGGGATCGCATTCTGAACTCTCGGATCGTGAGCATCAAAGGTAATGATGTTCTTAACGCCCATGTTCACAAGCTCTTCAAGTGCCATTGCGCAGTCAAGAGACTCTCTCTTATCACGCTTATGCTGACGTGACTCATAGAGGAAAGGCATAATAACATTTACACGGTGCGCCTTGGCAATGCTGGCGCCTATGATCCTCTTGAGGTCCTGATAGTTGTCATCAGGGGACATATGGTTTACATAATTGCTTACCTTGTAGGTATTGGAATAGTTTGTAATGTCGCAGATAATATACTCATCCACACCTCTTACAGACTCATTGATAACGCCCTTGGCCTCGCCTGTTCCAAATCTTGGACAGTCTAAGTTGAGCAGAAAGCTGTCCGGTGCAAAATCACGAAGCAGGACCGAGTCCTCATACTTCTTATTTAAGACCTCATAATCGTGCTTACGGAAATCCACCAGGCAGGAATCAACTTCCTTTGCTAATCTTTCCGCGCTGATATGCGGTGCGATCCTGAGAGGAGCTACAGGTATTGCTTCAATGGTATAATTATCAGACATGGCTTAATCCCCACTTCCCGGTTAAAACGACTGATTGTGTACCCGGTTAAATATTACCGATTATGTACCCGGTTAAAAACGACCGAATGTAATTCTAGCATTCACTAAGTTCAGATTCAATCAATTATTTGCATTTTTTTCAATCCGTCTGAAATACTTGTCATAGGCCTTAAGCATGGCCTTACTCGTATGATCCCAGGAAAGCTCGTTGATAATACGGTTTCTTCCATACTCTCCCATTGCTTTCCTCTTCTCCGGATCGTTAAGCAGCTCTGTTATCTTAAGAGCCATATCCTCAGAATCATTATTCTTAGCGTAAAGTGAAGCCTCCTGTGCGGAATATCTTCCCTCAGTAAGATCAAACTGAACGATAGGCTTAGCAAGCGCCATGTACTCAAGTATCTTATTCATAGTACTCTTATCGTTCATAGCATTATACTCATCACAGTTAACGCATACATCCGCTGTATTAAGATATTCAAGCATCTGCTGATCCGGTGCGCGTCCCGTAAACTCAACACAGTCGTCAAGTCCCATGTCATGTGCCAGCTTCTTCATATCCTCAAGGGCAGGGCCGCCGCCTACGATGCCCCAGAAAACATTATTCTCATGCTCCTTGATATATTTGGCCGCTCCGAGAACATACTGTATTCCCTCCTGCTGTCCGATAACACCAAGATAGCCGACCATATATTTATAGCCGCGCTTGATCTCCGGAACCGGATCAATGATACGAAGCCTCTCGAGCTTCGGACCGCTTCTTAAGATCACAACATTCTTCGGATTCATCTTGTCACGTTCAATTGCGATCTTGCGGTAACTCTCATTTGTAACGAAGGCAAATACGCAGTTTTTGTAGGTCAGCCTCTCAAGAAAGACCTGGCTGTAATAAAGAAGTCCGCCGGCCTTTCCGAATTTCGCCTCAAAAAGCTCAGGGCAGATATCATGGTGATCAAACACATATCTTACGCCGTATTTCTTAAAGTGCCTTGCCACAAGGAAAATGTCATCAGGCGGATTGCAGCCGTGAATAACATCAAAGCCGACCTCCTTGTATATCTTCTTTGCGAGGCGCAGCTCCTCTCTAAGGGCACAGGAATATTCCCTAACATAGCCCATAAAGCCATTGCCCTCTTCCGGCATATCATGTCTGTAAATGCGGACGCCGTTTAAGTATTCATATTCATCTGTATAGCCCTTTCCCTTAGGGCATATAACAGATACAGTATATCCGTTTGCGGCAAGCGTTGATGCTTCCTGCCATACTCTTGTATCAAAGGGTACCGGAAGGTTTTCAACGATTATAAGAATCTTTCTTTCTCTGGTTTCCATTTTTCTGCCTCCAAAGGTCGGGTGTCAGGGGACCAGCTCACGCCGTTACTTCAAATATCTCCATCCACTTCTCAAGACAAATATATCTGAAGAGACCTATTTCATTTTTATCATTTACGATATTGTCCCAGTCAGCCGCTATCTTTTTATTATTGATATACTTTGCGGCTCTGAAATCCTGCTTCTCAAATATGGATCTGTACTCGCTGCTGTACTGCTTTATCCAGTCGCTTTCAGGAGTATAAAAGCCTATCTTGTCCTTTCTGGTCCTGATCTTCTCAGGCATCCTTAAGGCCCTTCGCATAATATACTTTGAGTATCCATCATGCATCTTGGCATTTAAGGGAAGCTTCATTCCAAAATCAACGAGCCTGTAGTCAAGGAAAGGCAGGCGGTCCTCAATAGAGAAGGCCATAGAGTTCCTGTCGACATAGCGAAGCAGTGCCGGCAGCGATATCCTCTCAAAATCATCGATAAGATATCTGTCGTGACTCGTGTAGGTATTTGCGGCCTCAGCATTCTTAAAGCCCTCTGAAAGATACATGCGGCGCTTGTCATTAGCACCGGCCTTCTTCTTTCCGAGGAACTGTAAAATAAGCCTCATATCCGCCGCGAGCGAGCTGTTAGACTTTCTCATATACGGAAGGTAAAGCCAGATCTCCTTGGCTGCCCTTGCAATTTTCCCTGCCTTAAGGAGCTTTTTGATGTAATAAACTCTTGCCTTCCTGTAGCCGCAAAGGAGCTCATCCGCGCCCTGACCGTCCAAAAGCACCTTCGCGCCGTTTTCGTGCGCAAGCTTCATTACGCAGTAGGAAGCGTACATGCTGGTCGAAAGGAACGGCTCGTCCTGCGAGTATACGAGGTGGTCGAGGTCGTTAAAGAGCGTCTCCCCGGTCGGGTAGATCGTGTTCCCCTTAACTCCTGTCTCCTTTATCACCATGTCGATGAATTTGCTTTCATCCTCCGGTGAATCCTTGTAGCAGGCTGAGTATACAGACTGATTTCCTGCGAATGCTGTGCCCTTAAGCTGTCTTGAGCTTTCGGTAACTATGCTCGACGAGTCAAGTCCTCCTGAAAGGCAGCTCCCTACAGGAACATCGGACCTGAGTCTCATCTTAATGGAATCCGTAAAGAGATTTCTGAATTCCTTAACGACAGTATCGTCGAACTTACCCTCAAGCTTTTCCTCATACTGAACAGAGTAGAACTTCTCGATCTTAAAGCTTCCGTCGCTGCCCACATTCATATATGAAGCAGCAGGAAGCCTGTAGATGTCCTTAAAGAAGGTCTCGTCCTCGCAGTCTACGAAATTATTCACAAGATAATCGAGGACTGCCTTGTCATTTGCGACTCTCTTTATGTTCTTATCCGCAAGAAGTGTCTTGATCTCAGACGCAAAAACAAGTCCGTATGGCTGAACAGCATAATAAAGCGGCTTTACACCGTATCTGTCCCTTGAAAGGAACAGGTGCTGCCTGACTTTATCATAAATGGCAAAGGCCCAGAAGCCGTTGAATCTCTCAAGGCACTTTTCGCCCCAGGCATCATATGCTGCCATGATGACCTCTGAGTCGGTATTGGAGCTGAATCCATAACCCTTTTTCCCAAGCTCCTCCCTAAGCTCGATATAGTTATATATCTCGCCGTTAAATACCATTACATAGCGGTCGCCGTAAAACATTGGCTGGTGACCGGCGCTCGAGAGATCGATAATGGAAAGCCTTACATGACCGAGGGCAGCATTCTCATCCGCATACACTCCGTCATCATCGGGTCCGCGATGCTTCTGCACCCTGTTCATCTCGGTAATGAGCCTTGTTTTCTCATCTATGCTGACTTTTTTATTGTCAAATAATCCGCAAATTCCGCACATAAAAATCTTCGATCCTTAACTGTAAATGCTGAAAACTTAGAACTCTGTCTTCATCATATCCTTTGTAAGCTCTGCATTCTGGCCGGCATTTGCATTGATATTGCCCCAGCTGATGCCCTCATAATTTCCGTCATAGTCGACCTCCTTGTACTGACGAACAAGGTCGATGATAGACTTGTGAGGATACTTCTGAGGAAGGTCCGCAAATTCCTTCTCCTTGTTTGCGATAACAAGAACATCGCACTCGCTGCATACCGCATCGAGATCTGCTGTGATAACGTTATAGAACTGAGGAAGCTTGGCCTTGATGAAATCTGTGTTGATGTTCTCATCTCTTGAAGCAGCTACATTCTTGTCATAGATATGGATCTCATATCCCTTGCCGTAAAGCTTCTCGGCAACGTCTACGATCGGGCTGTAACGAAGGTCATCTGTACCGGACTTAAAGCTCATGCTTAAGATGCCGACCTTCTTCTTGCCCTTGCTCTCGATGATCCTGAAGGCATTGTCCTTCTGGACCTCGTTGGAATCATGGATGGCATTGATGACAGGAACGTCAATGTAGAAATCGTGCGCCAGGGTCTTGAGTGCCTTGCTGTCCTTAGGAAGGCAGGATCCGCCGTAAGCGAAGCCGGGCTTAAAGTAATAAGGAGAAATGTTGAGCTGCTTATCCTTGCAGAAGATCTCCATTACCTTGTGGCTGTCGATATCAAGCTGCTTGCAGATATTTCCGATCTCGTTGCCGAATACGATCTTGAGTGCATGGAAGGTGTTATTTACATACTTCATGATCTCAGCTACCTCGATATCGGTGCTGATGAACTCTCCGTTGATGTCCTTATAAAGCTCTCTGAACTTTGCCTCGGCTATCTCATTGTCTGTTCCGACAAGTGAATACGGCGGATTCATATAGTCATCAACTGCTGTGCCCTCTCTTAAGAACTCAGGGTTTGAAACTACTGTAAAGCCCTTGCCCCATTCCTTGCCTGAAGCCTCGGCTATGATCCTTCCGACCTCCTTGCAGGTGCCAGGCATAACTGTACTTCTAAGTGCAACGATATGGAAATCGTCCTTATCCTTAATGGCTTCACCGATATCCTTTGCTACGCCGTATACATACTTAAAGTTAAGGTGTCCCTTGTCTGAGCTCGGGGTTCCTACAACGATGAATGAGATTTCCGAATTATGAACAGCGTAGCGGCAGTCTGTTGAAGCTTCAAGATTGCCCTTTTCATGAGCCTCCTTTACGATGTCACCGATCTTATCCTCAACGATCGTTGCTCTTCCGCTGTTGATGAGATCGACCTTCTGCTGTGATACATCCACTCCGATAACATGGTGTCCAAGCTTTGCGCAGCAGGCTGCTCCAACGATTCCGGCATAACCAAGTCCAAATACACTGATCTTCATAATTTGTTACCATTACCTTTCATAAAACTCCTAAAAAGAAGAAGTTTCCTTCTTCTAAAATATTTACATTTAAACAGCATTTAAATGAGCTGCTTTATTTTCTCTTTAATTTGTTTTTTACCTTATCCCACAGAGGGTTCCACTCAGTTCCCCTGAATACGACTGCGGCATGGATCGGTGCGCCGACAATAGTGTAGACGCCCGCACACATAACAAGTCCGAGCCAGCCCGAAGGCTTATAAAAGCAGTAAAGAAGCCTGTAAACTCCAAGTAAGATAAGAGCCGATACTATATTTTCCAGAAGATCCGGATAAAAGGTATTCCACGGAATCTTTAAGGAATGCGCCATATATAAAGGATTTGTCACAAAATTAATGACAAACATTACTATGGTCGTGGATAAAACAACGGCATAAACGCCGGCATTGAAAAAGTGAATGCTTATGATCATTCCAACGAGGTTCGCGCTTCCGCCAAGTAACGTTACAAAGCACGGAAACTCCTTCTTAAGTGTCAGAGTGTAAATATAGTAAAGCGGGAACATCGCGCCTGTGACCACGCTGACAGCGATCGTTATGACCGTAAGGTTATAAATAAGACCTATATCCTGGTTCGGGATCCACAGTCTGTAATATACCATGCCGAGTATAGTAAAGCCTGCAAATGCTATATTTGCCACCATTCCTGAAATTTTCATGGAAAATTTCAGTGCGCCGAGCAGTGCCTTTTTATCGCCGCCCGCATAGGTTTTAAGGAGTGTCGGCTGAAAGGATCTTCCTATTACATAATAAATCGCATGGAACAAATTGTCCATGGTCTTTACGATCGCGACCTGACCCATTTCCACAGGTGTGAGCATAAGGTTGCAGACCATAAGATCGAGACCTGTGTTCAGCATATCTCCAAGCGAATTGGCAGATGCCCAGATGCCGTCAAATACAAGCCTCTTTACTGCAGGCACTGCAAAGTCCTTTCCGGAAATGACAAGCTCGGGAGCGTATTTTTTGCTAAGCCACACATTTGACAGTGTAACGACCAGGGAAGCACAAAGGATGCCAACTCCGACATACCATACCTTATCGGGAAGGTTCATGAATAAAACGATGAGGACCACAGCTTCCGCAAGATAGGAAAGGCCCTTGAATCTGCCGGAAACATCAAGCCTGTTGCTCACATAAGCCGCGCTCTCATAAGCTGAGCCAAGTGTTGTTACCCAGAAGCCTGCAAATACGAATATGAAAAGCAGCTTAACATCCACGGTCAGACCTGCCGGGATAACTATAAGCTCATCAAGAAAAATCGAAGCTACAAGCCCTGCTGCAAGCAATATGCTGCCAAGTCCAA
Source organism: Eubacteriales bacterium (assembly GCA_030531385.1). Taxonomy (GTDB): domain Bacteria; phylum Bacillota; class Clostridia; order Lachnospirales; family Lachnospiraceae; genus Avilachnospira. The sequence goes on along the minus strand of JAUNNP010000014.1, from coordinate 28,891 downwards.
GATTTCCATAAAAAACAGAGCTGTAGAGCACGTTTGCCCCTTTGACATTTCCCTTATGATATTCCAGTGATATATACCTTGAGGCATAGGAATTAAGCGCCAGTGTGATTATCGCCATATACTGGGTGCAGTTTTTCGAAAATGACACATAGCCATATGCCTCGATGCCGACATTTTCAGTAATATAAGGCGTAAGTACCAGGCTGATCACATAGTTGAGCACAAAGGCAAGTCCTGTGACCAGCATGGTCTGAAATATTCTTGTTAAGGTATTACGCTCTTTAATATCCATCGGTATATCTGACTTACAGCTGACTTATAGCTGCCTTATATTCGGCTTACAGCTGACTTAATCGTGACTGTCTTTTATAAGCTTAAGGTACATTTTAATGGTATCAATGATCCCAAATGCACTGAGGCGCCTGAACAGCTTTTTAAACTGCCTCTTCCAGTAAAGCGGCGTCCTTCTCGCGCTCTTAAGCTTTCCTTCATAAGGAATGTCCGCTATTTCGGGACATGCGAATGCTATCAGCTTTTTCTGGTGATTCTTTCCCATTCTGTCTTCAAGCGTGAAGGTATAAAGCATGCTGATAAGATACCTGCAGTTTATGGGCTGGAAGGAATAGACATTGTCCATCAGATCAAAGCCCTGCTCTATGGCGGGAAGCCAGTCTCCCTCCCTGAATTCCCAGGTGAATCTGTCACCGGGTGAAACATTGTCCAGCGGATTTTCGTTTACCCAGCTTATAAAGCTTTCCATGGAATTTCCTATGACAGACCCCTTCTTAATTCCATACTGAGCAAATATTGTTTTTTTGTCAAGCGGCTTTTCAACTCCGAGAAAATTCTGATAGACCTCAATGGCAAGCTCCCATACAGAGCCCCTTATAAGCAGAGTCTTATCATAGCCGTTCGTAAGCTCCTTATACTGACCATAAGCATACTGAAGCCTGTCTGCGTCATTTGCAAGATTTAAGGTATGCTCATCATATTCCTTTTCAAGCGCGGCATCGTACCTTGTTTTATCTCTTTTTATATAAGAATGCTTAATGCCTATAGCCTCACAGAGCTTAACAGGGATCGTGACATCATCCTCGGGAATGTCATCATATTCCATGGTATAGCATTCAAAGGGTATTCCGGAGTATTTTGCCATGGCGAGAACTGTTCTTGAGTCCTTGCCTCCTGTAATGGAAAGCAGTACCCTGTGGTCCGGAAACATTCCTATAAGCGTCCTTAAGGAGTTTGCGAAAACATCGCTGAACTGCCGCTTTACAGCATTCTCATCTCCAAATTCTCCCGTATGGCTAAAGTATAACGGCCTTAAATAAACTGTGTTTTCCTTAAAATTATATATCTGGCTTGGAAGGAGCTTACTTATCTCCTTATACTGCGTGCCCGGTGAAGGCATGAAATTAAGGTCTCCTTCTCCCTCAAATCTGACCTTAGGAAGTCCCATGGCCTCACGCAATATGGCGCAGCTCGAGGAAAATCCGTATTCGGAATAATACACATTAAGCAGCGCGCACGCATCCGTATATACTATATCTCCTGCGATAAGAAGGTAGCGGCCGCACCAGCTTTCCTCCATGCGGTAAATGTTTTCCTTTGTAAGCTCCGCTGCATCCGCAGCTTTAAGCTCCTCCCAAGGAGCTTTTCTTCCCGGGAGCACCTGCCAGGCAGTGCCAAGGAGTAATACCTTTTTTTCGCATTCTATGTAAACTCTGAGATCCCTGTGATATGAAAGCACATATCCATCCCAAAGCTCCAGGTTATCCCAGCCCTCTTTTTCAAAGGGTGACCTGCTTATTATAAACTGTCTGCCGTGTAGCATAATAAACTCCCCGGTGTCAGGGGGACGGTTCTTTTGACACCTTTTGAAATATGGCAGAATTTGGGAAAAAAGCCCCTCTGAAGGGCGTGTGAGTACCGCAGTCACTATGATTCAAAACCAAGCCTGCGGGCGAACACCGAGTGGAGGAACGTCCCTGAAGAGGGACTTTTTCCCAAATTCAAATTACGATACATAGAGGGTGTCAAAAGAAACCGTCCCCCTGACACCCCCGCTATGCTCATTCATCATAGAAGATCCTGTTTACAGTTACTTTTCCGATGCTTAAACCCACTCCATCGGTAGCGCCCTCATGCCCTGCAAATATCCTGAAATGGCATTCCTCATCGATATAGTCCGGCACCTTACACTTAAATCTGTAGCCCTTGCCGTCCTCGGTAAACTGCCAATGCTGAATATCGAGAGTCTTATCTGACTTTTTGGCTGAAAGCCTTACCGTAATATCCTCCGCCTGCCCGCTTACGACCTCAATATCCTCCGCGAGCAGCTCATAATCTCCGCCCGGCACCAGCTGTACAGGTACCTCAAAGCTATTATAATACTCATACATCTGAGGTTGAATATTAATTTTAGAAGCTGAATAGACCGATCTTTTATTTTCTGCCGGGAATTCCTGCACAAGCTTTACATCCTTAAATACGACAGACTTTCCGGCCGCCTCTCCATCACGTCCCGAAAAAAGCTGTACCTCCAGCTTATTCGGGAACCTGTAATCATATGGAATGGTAAAGCTCCATTTAAGTCCGCCGGCATTTATATCCTCTTTTCCCGCAGTATTTCTTGCAAAGGCCGTGCCGATACCGGGATCCATTACCGTTGTCTCTATAACGTCAGCATTGCCCTCTGTAAATTCCACTCCCGAAATTGTAAGCGTGTACAATGCTCCCGGCTTAAGATTGTCTGCCAGTATATATCTGTTGTACGGATCATCGCTTGATAAAAGCTCAGCCTCACTTTCATACGCAACAGTCTTTGTATTAGTCTCCAGATCCTTATTTACGGACATCGGTCCCATGCCGAACTCAAAGAATTTATTCTCATCAAGTGCAGTGGGATTTAAGAGCATTATAACTATATCGGGCTTTACAGTATTTATATACTCAGCGACATTTATGTAATTATAGCCCTCTTTTCTGGGGTCGAGATTTTCCCTCGGGTCAATAACATCCACTCTCTCGAATTCCGTCGATAAAAATGTCTGCACCGGTGTTCCGAAGCTGTCCTTTATAAAAAGTACATGCTGCGGATTCGGCGCATCCCTGTTGATATGAGTTGCGAGCACATACTGTCCGCCGGCATACAGGGAGTAATTTCCTCCGTCAACAAAGTCCTTCTCGGTAAGATATCCGATCCAGACATTCGCAGCCTCAAAATCGCCTGTCCTGTACAGCTGCTTTGTGGGAACGATCATGGCCATATCTGTTGAAAATGAAGGCTTGAGATATATAAGATCATCAGTGCCCGCATAGTACTGCCCCACTCTCTTACCTATCGTTCCGAGCATTATATTCTCCATCACGGTCTTATCCCACTTTTGAATATCAGAATCGGAAATGTCGAGTCCATTGTCAGACAGGGCATTCAGCCTTTCCATTATCTTCTGAAATGCCATAAAGGAACCATTGGTATTCCAGTGGTGATCGGTCCTGTAAAAATATTTTTCAACATCTTCTACAGAGTCACTGACGTACTGCGACATATCAAGAACATTTACGCCTCTTGCCATTGCGTTCCTGACCATTTCCTGTCCGTTTTCAAGATCATAGTTTTCAGTCCCGGTAGGAAGCAGGGTCTTCTCCATGTCCATCTTTGCAGGGGCCTGTACATATAAAAACTTTATATCCTGCTCCGCAAGATAATCAGAAAACTCCGCGAGCTTGTCAGCCTTCTTATCTATATCATTAAAACGCTCGGACGGTCTGATCAGCATGCCGTCATTAAGCTTTATGACATCATTTACGAACCTTCTTTCGGTAACCTTTGATACAAAGCCGTTTAATTCTATATAGCTGTTCTTCAGCAGGAGCGCGTCCGATGTAAATGCTGTCTGAATATTTGATGTCATCTCGCTGAATTTCTCAGCGCTGTCAAATATTTTAATAAAGTCCGGAAGCCAGGCCCTGTAGCTAAAGATAAAGGAGAGCACAATAAACAGACCTGCTATGATAGTTGTAAGCAGCTCTGTTTTCTTTACTCCCGCTGTTGTTTTTGGTTTTCTGCTGTGTTTTCCGCGCATTTGATCTTCCTGCAATTAAAAGTTAAAATAAATGAATGGATTGTGTGCATTTATTACCAGGTACGAAATGCTGATCACAAAAAGCGCCAGTACACCGGTGTTGAAAATAACTCTTATCAGGGCACCTGCCGGTCCGTCTTCTTCGAATGCAAACTCTCTTATTGCCCTGAATACAGGGAAGCAGCAGATAAGACCCGCTATGAGATAATAACGATACTCATAAAGATTGAACAGGAACGCATCATCGATTACCGAGCTTGCCCCTATGCCGAACATGGCGCCGACATAAGAAAAGAACTGTCCCATATCCTTACAGTTAATAAGCACTCCCTGTATGAGAATGACGAGAAGCGTGAATATTCTGTAAATCAGGCGGAATATAAAATTGCTTTTCTCAAGTCTCTTTGGTATCTCGAAAAGCTTTTCGAAAATTGCAAATATTCCCCAAATGATGCCCCAGATAAAATATGTCCAGTTAGGGCCGTGCCAAATACCTGTAAGTACCCAGATGACTGCCAGGTTTCTCACAAGATACAGCTTATTCTTAACTCTTGAACCGCCGAGAGGATAATAAACATAATCCCTGAACCAGCTTCCGAGTGATATATGCCATCTCCTCCAGAACTCGGTTATTGTTCCCGCAATATAGGGATAATCAAAGTTTTCCAGGAAGTGGAAGCCCAGCATAAGGCCAAGGCCGATCGCCATGTCCGAATATGCACTGAAATCATAAAACACCTGCAGTCCTCTGGCCACGGATCCAAGCCATGCCATGCCCACGCTGAGATCAGTCATTTCAAAAGAAGCATCTGAGGCAATCGACAAAACATTTGCAAGCATCACCTTTTTAATGAAGCCCACAAGAAATCTGATCGTGCCCTCTGAAAAATCCCCGGAAGTGACATTTCTATCATTTATCTCTTCATTTACAGTTTTATATCTTACTATGGGTCCCGCGATAAGCTGCGGAAACAGACTTATATACAATCCGATATTGATGGGATTTACCTGTACCGCTTCTCCTCTGTATACATCAATAACATAGCTCATCGCCTGGAAGGTAAAAAATGAAATACCTATCGGAAGAACTATAGCTGTCTGCGGTATAAAAGCTTTGGTAAACGGGAGCAAAGCATGAATATTACTTATAGTGAAATTCAGATATTTGAAAATAAACAAAACGCTGATATTTGCAATTACGGCTACGGTCAGCATGGTTTTTCTGAATGCCTCGTCCTTAGAATAAGCAATTGCAAGCGCCAGAACATAATTTACAATAATTGAGCCGATCATCACAAATACGAATCTCGGCTCTCCCCACGCATAGAAAATAAGACTGGCCACAAGCAGCCACAGGTTTCTTAATTTCTTAGGCAATATGAAATTTATTGCTATAACGATAGGCAAAAACAGGAATATAAATTCCAGACTGGTAAAAAGCACGAAGTTCCTCCTAATGTATCAGTGAGGTGTCGGGGGGTGTCAGGGTGTCAGGGGGACGGTTCTTTTGACACCTTTCGCTCATCCCTTGGCCTTTGATGAATTCACGATTCCAACAAATGCCTCAGCACATCTTCTCCACGAGAAATCTCTAAGCATCTTTTCAGAGCTTGCCTTAAGCACAGACTCATCCGGATGATCCTTAAGCAGCCACTCTTCTATCTCCTCATCGGTCTCGCAGATCTTATGGCCCTTCATATCCTTAAGAGTGATCCTTGGTCCGGGAGCGGTTATGGCTGCAACCGATGCGCAGTAGTAAACAGCCTCCATTATGGCCATACCAAAGATCTCATATATACTCATATTTACGTAATAATCGGACATGGTATATATTTTCCACATCTCATTGTAAGGAACTCCGGAAAGCACTCTTACACTGCCGGGCGCGATCCTTTCAGCCTTAGCCTTGACCTCATCAACAAGTGAACCCTTTCCGACTATTATGAGCTTGAATTTCTTTTTGTCCTTTATCCTGTCAAAAATATCGAGAAGCTCTAAAGGTCTCTTCTCATGCTCAAGTCTTGAAACATTGCAGATGACCACATCATCGGGCTCAAAGCCAAGCTCTTTTTTAAGTTCTGCCTTATCGGCATCTTCAAAATCAGTATGCAAAAGTCCCTCATCAAGACCAACCGGTGCAAGAGTGATATTATCCGACTTTATTCCAAGGCCATTAAGCTCTTTTATGGCACCCTCAGTCTTAGCAAGTACAGGTATTTTACTGTATAATTTCAAGGTCCCGTTCTTGAATATCAGATCACTCACCCTGCCCCGCAATGTATTCTGATAAAAGCTGAAGGTCGTGCCGATATAGGGAACGAAGGCTATCCTGTTATTTTTGCAGAATTTATATATATGCGGCAAAAACCACTGATTATCTGCAAAACAAAGAATACCATCAAGGTTTTTATCAAGCACATGCGTATCTAAATACGCATGTGCTCCCACTGATGGCATCATAATATAATGAATTGAAAATCCATCCTCTATTGTTTCCTCTGATGGGGTCTCCCCCTTCATAATGCACTTATATATGGTCACTTCGTTTCCGAGCTTCCGGAGCGCACGGCCGAGTCCTATCTCCTGACTGTTGTAAAAGCCCTTTCGTCCGAAACCATTAACCATTGTGCAGACAATACCTAAATTCATACTGCCGCTTTCATATCACTGTTATTCTGCAATTTTTTCAGCTCCCAGCTGTAAAGTCTCCTTTTGGCTTTCTCCTCCTTATTGCATCCCGTAGCAAGGACGATAAAAAGGAAAAGAAGCTGATAACTGAAGGTTGTAAACGATCTTTCCATCAGACCATGTGAGCAAAATGCGATCATGAAAGCTCCGCAGAACTCGTACTGAAGCTCTGTAAGCCTTAATGGTGACTTAAAGCAGTCAAGCAGCGCAATAAAATATGCTCCAAGACCGATTATTCCAACATTGAGCCACAGGTCGAAAATAACATTGTGTGCTCCCGATGTGAGGGTACTCAGCCAGGTATTTCTGTTGAATCCGGCATGGATGAGCTTCATGGCGCTTGAATCTCTCCAGAACATCGCATAACCCCATCCGCGCATTGTATTGTTGACAAGCATGATATCGATTATACGATTCCAGAGCGGAACTCGCTGGGTAAGTGTAGCATCCTTTCCAATAGCCTCAAGCACCGGAGTGAACAGCTGCAGGATAGTGAGCGCGAAAATAATAAACCCGATACTTACTACTATATAAATAAGTCCAAGATTAAGATTTGCGATTCTGCAGGCTTTTCCAAGCGAACCGAAAACAAATACTGTAACTATCGCAAGTCCAAGTATGGCTCCGATTGAGTTGCACATGAAAAGGAATATTATCTGTGAAATAATCGTAAAAAGGAATTTCCTTTCGGGTATTCTTTTCTCCTCAAACATAAATTTCATTCTCATGAAAAGCAATGCGATAGAATGAAGAAAAATCGATGCTCCCGAGTTCTTTGTCGGTGCTATGAAACAGAAACCGCCTTCCGATAATGAATATGCTCCGTTTGGGTTGATAACAAGGAAAAGCAGACACGATATACTTATAACGAAGCTCGCATAGTAAATATAGTCAAGTATTCTGTTGATACCGATATGGTCCGCAAGCCAGATGGCAAACAATGCGGTCATCGAGAATCGGAAACAGGAAATGAACTGCTCTCTCGGGAAGTTTGTGACCATCATCGAATTTACAAAAAAAACAATGATCAGCAGATAGATAGACCAGTATTTCTTTTTAAAATCCAGCAGATCCATCGCCAGCAGCCTGTCACCACTCGATATGATCATTACATAGAACATCAGAAAGAATGTCAGGTATGAAAAGATCGTATCAAGTACCGGAAAGTAATAGTTGGCAAAGTTTCCCGGAAGACCCAGTGCATTTATGAAGATCAGAAGAATACTGAACTGGGTAAGTATGCTGTTTTTTCCAGTTAAAAACTGATTATTTTCCATAATTCTACTTTAAAAATTATTCTTCACGCTGAAGATATCAAAGTATAGATAATCTTCGCAAAAACAACCAAAAAATGTATCCGACAGCTGCCCCTAAAGCATTCGCGATTATATCGTTTACATCGCAGATTCCAAGCCTGTATATAAGCTGTGTGCACTCAATAATGGTAGAAGCTGTAATGGCCGTAAGCAAAATGCTTAAGAAATCCGGGTCCTCATCCGGTATACTTGCCGCAAGAATGCCAAACGGAATAAACATAGCCACATTCAGCATACTGTGAGACAGCTCTGAAAAATTCCCATGCCTGATTGCGGCACTGAGGTTAGCGAACATTTCCATCTCAACTCGATTGTCATATTCACCAAATCTTCGTATTACAGTTATGAGGATCATCACTCCCATATATATTATAAATAATGCAAGTGCGCCCTTATTAATGTATCTTAGGTTAGTGACCAGATACTTAAGACTCATAAAAAATGTAATGACAGAGATCACTATGCATAAGATGAAAAATGCCATACCCGCGCTTCCGGCTATTGTCGATAATATATAGAGCGATGCGACTGCCGCTCCATATATTATCAGAACAAGAACCGCTATAAGTGCGATCGGACTTCTGTATGTGGCTTTTTTCAGTATCCTGCCCAGTATCAGTACGTATCCGACTATAAATAATATCGCAAGCAGGATTATCGGAAAAACATCATACATAAAATTTTACCTTCCAAAAATCAATTAGTGCTTAGCACCCTTGAAGAATACGGATGAAGACTTTCTTCCGTTATTGCCGCCTCTCTTTGCTGCCTCATAGCCACCGTCAGCTCTTCTTGAATCGGCTGAATCCATATCCATGGAAGTTGAAGTTCCAAGAAGTCTGTCAAGTGCTGCGGCATAATCCTCTTCGGTCTGAGCTGAGCTTAAGTCATCTACAGCGCCGGCTGCATTATTTGAAATTCTCTCAGCCTCATCTTTTCCGCCATACATCTTGAACAGTGCATCCGCAAAATCATCGCTTGTTGCCACCTTGACTTCATCTGACTTGTCAATATCATCAAAGCTCTGTCTGATGGCATATCTCTGCTCTGCTGATTCTTCATCCTCAGCAGCAAAGTTCTCTGCCGTAGACTTATCGTTCTTTATTCTCTTATTTCCTGTATCACGGCCAAAGATATTGTTGTCTCTCATCTTTACATCGTTTACTACGCAGCCGAGTACCTGGATTCCTGACTTATCCATTCTGTCAAGAGTCTCCTTGATCTCCTGCATCGATGCTGTATCCTGACGAACAACAAGGATAGACGCGTCTGCAACTCCGTTAAGACTGAGTGTGCTTGCTGAAACACCAACCGGTGCCGTATCGATAAGGATATAATCGTACTTGCTCTCAAGCTTCTCGATAAGATTGAATACTGTCTTATCAAACGGTATAGAGGATCTCTCTGATACTGCAGGAAGGATATCAAGGAAGCCTGTAAGTGTTGTGATTGCCTCGATCTCATTGATATCGCCGCGGTAAAGAGCATTGATGGAATGATCATAATCGATCCTGCTAAGGAACATTGAGCCAAGGTGTGGGTTCTTAAGATCAAGGTCAATAAGAAGCACCTTTTTCTCAAGGTCTGACATCTGAATACCAAGGTTGGCAACTGTCATGGTCTTTCCTTCGTTTCTTGTTGCCGAAGTAACATAGATGACCTTGCACTCATCACCGGAGCTAACTCTGTTCTGAATAATATGCGCCAGTGAAGAGAAGCTGTCTGTTATGTCGGCAAAGGTATTGTTTCTGATAAGGATAGAACCATTCTTCTTGAAATAAGAATCCTTTGACGGGATCTCTCCAAGTACCTCGATTCCGAAATTAGCCTCCATGTCGCTTGTGTTAAGCAAGGTAGGTCTTACAACCATCTCAAGGATAGCGATACCAAGACCGATACCAAAGCCTATAAGTGTAAGCAGACCGCAGAGAGCTGCATTTAAGCTTCCGCCAAAGAGATACCTTGAATCAGGTCCGTTTACAACGTTGATGCCTCCGACATGCAGTGTCTCCTTAAGGAAGTCTGACGCATAATCATTGATGGCATTAATGACTGCTGTTCCCTCTTCAGCCGAACGCCAGTAGAGAACTACATCGATTATCTGGGTATCCTCATACTGCTTGAAGGTGATATTCTCTGTAACATCCTTAAGCTGAACACCTACAAGACCGGCATTTGAAAGAGCTGTGCTGATGAACTTATCACCCTGCAGTACGTAAATAGTTGCTGTTGCCATCTGCTCGGCCAGATAAAAGTCATTATCCGTAAGGTGCGCCGAGTTAGATGCATAAAAGTCCGTACCTACCTGTGCATTTACGGCAATTGCCTCTGAGATGACATACTCACGGCTCATTGAGCCTCTGAGATATGAAACTCCCGATAAAGCAACACCGACAAGCAGTCCGGCTGCGGTAAATGCTGTTATCATGAAGCTGTGCTTCAGGATAGCACGCAGAAGATCACTAAATCTGATCTGAATTCCTTCGTTATTCATTAATTATCCCTCCACCTGCATATCACTGATCGTTTTTTGCAGATCGTTTATTTCCTTTTTTAAGGATCCTGCTTAAAAGTGTAATGACAAAGAACAATATAAGCAAACCTGCAAATATTGCTGCAGCCACGGTAAGTACGCTCTGCATAGTTACCACACTGAAGTTTACTTCATTGATCGCCTGATCATCCGCAATAGTAAAGTTTCTTCTTGAACCGGCCTTTTCATTGATAAGGATATAATAATCTCCCGCCGGAAGGTTATTGATATTCTCTGATGTAGCACCTGATGTCCAGCTTCTTACAGCCTGACCTGCACTGTTGTAAAGTGTAAGGTTAAGTCCGGTTGCAGGTCCCCTGAGGATCATATCATCCATAGAAATCGAAACTCTTGGAATGAAGTTGGTGATGTTGAGACGTGCCTTTGCCGCTCCTTCGATCCTTCCGCCTTCATCAACTCTGAATGTGAAGCTTTCATCTGACTTCTTATACTCGGCCGGAGCTGTCTGCTCAGCTACTGTATAAGTAACGTTCTTATCAAGGTTTGTAAAGTTGATATGTCCGCTTCCGTCTGTGGTCTCAGTACGTGCTTCTCCGCTGTCAGAGATAAGTGAGAAAACTGCTCCGTCAAGTCCTGCGCCTGTTACATCATCCGTAAGGTAAACATTGATAGCTGTCTTTTCACAAACAAGTGACTGGACCTCAGGCTCAAGTCCGTTTTTCTTTGCTACTGTGATCTCCATGGAATCATCTATAGATGCATAATATCTCGGAGTCTCACTCGATGAGATATTATACTTTCCAAGATAGAGTTCCTCACTATGTCCTGTTCCGTCTTCCTTGCTTCCGTTAAGGAAGGTAGTTACTTCCTCATTTTTTACATATCTTACTGTTCCATCCGATGTAACGATATCCTCGCTTGCGGTAACCTTGAAGCTTCCGCTCGTGATAGCCTCACCTGTCTCGGAATCTGTAAGCTTTACCCTGATATAGTTTCTTGACGGATACAGGGCTACAGATACTACATACGGATCCGGCCAGTCATAAACATTATCCACATTGAAGAATACTACATCTGTTCCGTCATAGCCTTCAGGCTCTGTGATCTCCTTAAAGTAATACCAGCCCTGCTCGATCTTTTCCGGAAGATAGAAGTTTCCGTACTCAGTCGTGTCAAAGGTCTTGTAGGTGATCTTCTCAGGATAGTAGGTATTTAAATATCTGATGCCGCCGCGAAGCTGACTTCTGTTTTCGATGTTCATGTTTTCGCTGCCGCCGTACTGCTCATAAAGCTCGAAGGTGATACCCTCCTTACGGATCGCTCTAAGCGTTTCAGCATCGATGACATTTACATATACTGCAGATTTGCCCCATTCATCACCAAGACCTGTTGTTGAGGTAGGAAGCGGATATCTGTCATGGTATGACTCGCTCTGGTAAACTCCTGCGCCGCCTCCCCAGCCGGCACCACGTCCGTCGTAACCGTTAAAATCACTCTGTGTAGTGGTCTCCTGATAATAATCGCCCTGATAAACACCGTTATCAGAAGCTCCGCCGCCCCACCAGCCACGGAAATCATTTTCCGGAACCTGCTTAAGGTAGAGAAGCAGCAACGAAAGTATAAGGAGAAGCACAAGAAGGAGTGCTAATAATAAGTCGACCGCGGACTGCCAGAAATCTACATTTTCATCTCTTTTTCTGAGCAACCTCTTCATTATTAATTCTCCTTATTGATCAAATCTTCAAAGTTATCCATTGAGACAGGCTTTGAAAGATAATATCCCTGTCCTTCTGTGCAGCCGCCCTTGCGGAGAGCTGACATCTGTTCCATATTCTCAATACCCTCAGCTGCTATATTCATCTTGAGCTGCATAGCCTGGCTGAGAATAGTATTTACTGAACTGATAGATCCTGAGATGAATCTCAGATCGAGCTTAAGCATATCGGCATTGAAGGTACCGATAGAGCTGAGCTGTACGAAGTCTCCGTTGAATCCATCGATAACAACGCGGAAGCCATGCTGGCGGAGTATTGTCTCAGCCTCAAGAACTGAAGCATTTGCCTGCATATAAGCATTCTCTGCGATATCGAGATCGATGTAACGAGGCGGGATCCTGTACTTCTGAAGCATATCACTGAAGAACTGTGCAATATCCATAGCAAGGATATCCGTCTTTGAAATATTAAGTGTGATCGGCACGATCTTCATTCCTGAATCGATCCAGCGTCTGAGGGTCTTAAATGCTGACTCCCAAATATAGCAGTCAAGCTTGGTGATGTAACCATTGTTCTCGATTACCGGCATGAATACTGACGGCATTACAAGTCCAAGCTTAGGATGGTTCCAACGAACGAGTGCCTCTGCACCGATGATCTTTCTTGTATTGATGTCATATCTTGGCTGAAGATGGAAAATAAATTCGTTGTTCTTAAGTCCGGATATGATCTGTGGAAGAAGTACAGACTCATTCGAGTTGCTGGTTCCTCTTCCGGTGCCGCCGTTTGCAAGTGAGTACTCACCCTTCTTGGGAAGTCTGTCAAGACGCTCAAGGATCTCCTGCTGTCCGACCTTATCCCTGAAGCTCTGCTGCTCTGACTCTGGCGGAATGATGTATCTCTGGAATTCATCAACGAAGAGATCATGCTCTCTTAAACATACATTCCAAAGCATTCTGTAAACGATATTGAATGCAATTGAGAGGATAACACCGGCGATAGATGTGTAGAACGCTGTGTTGATTCCTGCGAGCAGTGTTTCGATACTTGCGATAGCTGCGTCGATGGTATCAAAGTGAAGCGCTCTGATACCAACGATAAGACCGATGAAGGTACCAAGGATACCAAGTCCTGTCATTGTTCCCGGGATCTGATTGAGAACGCCCTGCCAGCTCTTTAATGCTATCATTTCATCAGTGAAAATATCACCTATGCTTCCGATATTTACTCCGGATTTTCTCTGCTGCTGTACCTTAGTCTTATAATCATCGAACATCTGATCCATTTCCTTATGTCCGAAGAATTTCTCTCTGTCCGAAATATTTGACCATGCCATTTCAGGGTTCTGATCATATGCATCACGAACGTTGTTAAGACCGGTAGTAAACGCCTCATAGAAGTGTGTAAGAGGTGTAAGGCCAAAAATCAGTGTGAAAAGGAGCAGCAGCGCCATTAAGACCGTAATAACTCTGGAAAGCATATCCGGTGATGCAATTACAAGTACGACTGCCGCTGCAACCAATGCGATCTGAAGCATGTACCAAATGAATTTTTTCATAACTTTCTTCCTTTATAATACAATTTATGTTGTGTTCCGTTTTACATTTAAATAGCCAGTTGCAATAGCTTCTATTCCAAAAATAGATTACTGCAACTGGCTGACTTTAATTTAAAGTCCCTATAGCTTTGCGTCGCCACCTTACGGTGGTTTTGCTTAATATCTTTCTTTATTGACTTTTCTGTTATCAGGTTCTTCCTTCAGTTCCTTAAGATCACTTTATCTTAAGAAGCTTTCTTCCAAAGCTGAATGTATCATTATCATCGCCGTCATCATCATTTGCCTGCGGAAGCGGGATGTTATTGATCGATGAAACCTGAACCTTGTACATGTCAAGGAGCTGATTCTTGAAGTCTGCAGTCCTTACGCAGAGCTTCTCATACTCTGACTTCATAGTGTCACGGCGGATCTGTGCATCACCAACGATAGATGCTGACTCCTTCTCAGCCTTATCAAGAAGAACTCTTGCATCGATCCTGGCCTTTGCAAGCATGTCGTCAGAATCTGTCTTAGCCTTTGCAAGAATGCTCTCTGCTTCAGCCTTTGCCTTCTCCATTGCACTATTGTACTCATACTGAGCCCTTGCGATGAGCTCCTCTGACTCCTTCTGTGCCTTTGTCATCATCTCATCAGAATCCGTCTTTGCCTTAGCAAGCATTGCATCAGAATCTGCTTTTGACTTGTTCATAAGGTCATCACTGAACTTACGCGCGCTTACCATTGTAGATGTAAGCTCTGCGGTCTTCTCATTATAAGCCGCGATATCGCTCCTGAGCTTTGCAAGCTCGCTCTGATACTCATCAGATGACTTCTCATCCCTGTATACAGGTGTTTCGATCTGTCTCTCATATACTACCGGAGCTGTCTCTGCCTGTCTCTCATACCTTGCGGAAACTGCTTCCGGCTCTTCATCTGCTTCTGTCTGAGTCTGGCCCTGAAGCTTATCCATAAGCTCCATGATCTGACCCTGCTTCTCAATATTTACATTCTTAAGCTTCTCTACTTTTTCATTAAGATCTCTCTGGTTGAGTTCAAATGCCGAAAGGCTTGCCTCGACCTGCTCAAGGAGATCATCGACCTCGTCAACATTATAACCAAAAAATGACTTTTTAATGGTTATGTTATGTACGTTATCACTTGTCATCATAATTCCCAACTCCTTACTCTGCGATATTCTCGTACCTTAAAACGTCTTTTGCAATTGGTATAAATATTTTTACCAGATCGGGATCGTACTGAGTCCCTGCTCCATTTTCGAGTTCACGGATAATGTCATCCGCATTCATCTTTTTTCTATATACACGTGATGAATTCATCGCATCAAATGAATCCGCCACAGCTATTATCCTAGCTTCGATCGGGATCCTGGTTCCCTTCACTCCGTCTGGATATCCCTTGCCGTCATACCGTTCATGATGTCCGAGGGCTCCTATTGACGCCCTTGGAAGCACTGCAAAATCCTTAAGGATCTCCGCTCCGATAACGGTATGCTTTTCTATAATACTGCGTTCATCAGGGGTAAGCTTGTCATGCTTCTTTAAAATAGCATCATCTATTCCGATCTTACCGATATCGTGGAGCAGTGCCATCTGGTACAGCTCCTCGACCTTGTCATGATCCCAGCCGCACAGCTCAGCAAGCTTGGCTGAATACCTTGCGACCCTTAAGGAATGATTCCTCGTATAGCTGTCCTTGGCATCTACCGCATTTACGATGCACAATATTGACTGCCTCATCATGGATATCGTGTAGTCTTCTCTCTCCCTGGAGTTATCCAGAAGCTTCTCATAGCTTCCCGACAGGTTCTTGCTGCTCTTATCGTAAATGTATCCCATTGATACGGTGATCACAGCGGAGATAAGAAATATTACCGGATAAATGTTATTCACCTCGACCGGAAATCCGCTGATGTAAGAAGCACCCACAGGTGTATAGAACATTAACAGCGAGAAAACCATAAGGCATGTGCTTGCAACCAGTGATGTTATCCATCCGCAGTTAAACAACAGGAACTCCGGTATGAAGAGCATGATCATCAGGGAACTGATGCCCGCTATCTTAAGCAAAAACATCAGTATGAAGACCGGTACTGTTACAAAGCATAAAAGTGCTGATATAAATCTGTGATTGTCTGTCAGGATATGAACTACCAGGCTGAGCAGCGACAAAACCAGCATGACAAGCGCTGCCGCAATGGTCCTGTCATCATAGATCACAACACTCAGTATTACCAGAATAACACAAGGTATTACCGATAAGGCAAATCCGGATAATTGTCTAATGTCTCTGTTCATAATTATCAAAAATTACTCTGTGAATTTTCTAATAGAAATTCCTACAGGTATTTAAAATAAAAAAACAACTTAGCTTTCGTTTTTTAATTAACCAAACGAAGTAAGTTGCAACTGAACCACCTTTTAGCTATGCTTATGCATAATCAACTAAGGCTTCCGGCTTTGCGTCCTTATATTTCTATAAGTTTGCCTATAACTATTCATTTATGAACACTTTTTTCGAAAAGTGTATTGTCTTTATATCACATCCAAACATCCTATGTCAATAGATTTTAATTCAAATTCTGACGTTTTTTTTATTTTTTTTTAATCTTTTCTTCATTTTTTTACATTTTCACACTAATTTTACAGTAAATATGTTAACTGTCCGTCCATTCCCGCCTTAAGTTTTGTGAATAAAAAGGTTGCCGCATAAAGCGGCAACCTTTTGTGTTTTTATTCATTTTTCGTCCATCAGGATCACTTGTTGTAAACCTCAACAAGGCTCTCAAGATGAGCTCTCTGCTTCTTAGCATTCTCAAGGTTCTTAGCCTGGAGTGCTGCAGCTCTCTCCTTATCCTTAAGTGCGAGTGATGAGTAACGAACCTCGCCGTTAAGGAAGTCGATGTGCTTGCTGAAATCAGGAGTCTTGGAATCAAGTGTGAACGGCTTCTCATTTGCAGGATTGAACCTGAAGTTCTGCCAGTAACCGCACTCAACTGCAAGTGCTTCCTCATCCATAGCCTTGCTCATACCCTTCTTGATACCATGGTTGATACAAGGAGCGTATGCCATGATGATAGATGGTCCCGGATATGCCTCAGCCTCAGCAATAGCCTTAACTGCCTGGTTGTAATCAGCGCCCATAGCGATCTGAGCTACATAAACATAACCATAGCTCATTGCGATACCTGCAAGATCCTTCTTTCTAAGGGTCTTACCTGCTGCAGCGAACTGAGCAACTGCACCCGGCTGTGTAGCCTTGGATGACTGTCCGCCTGTATTTGAGTAAACCTCGGTATCGAATACGAATACGTTGATATCCTGGTTGGAAGCGATAACATGATCAAGTCCGCCGAAACCGATATCATAAGCCCATCCGTCACCACCGAAGATCCACTGGCTCTTCTTAGCAAGGAAGTCCTTCTCGTTAAGGATCTCTGCTGCTGCGTCGCCGCCCATAGCCTCAAGAGCTGCGATGAGCTTGTCGGTAGCTGCGCCGTTTGTTGCGCCAACACCAAAGGTGTCAAGCCATTCCTTACCTGCAGCTGCAACGTCAGCATTTGCGCCTGACTCAACGATAGCTGTTACCTTCTCCTTAAGTCTGTCACGGATAGCATTCTGTGCAAGAAGCATTCCATAACCGAACTCTGCGTTATCCTCAAAGAGTGAGTTGTCCCATGCAGGACCGTGACCCTTCTTGTCATAGGTATAAGGTGTTGAAGGTGATGAGTTGCCCCAGATAGATGAGCAGCCTGTAGCATTTGCAATGTACATTCTGTCACCGAAGAGCTGGGTAACGAGCTTAGCATAAGGAGTCTCGCCGCAGCCTGCGCATGCGCCTGAGAACTCAAGGTAAGGCTTCTTGAACTGTGAACCCTTAACTGTATCCTCCTTGAACTTAGCTACTACATCTTCCTTAACATCAAGTGTTACAGCATAATCAAATGCTGCCTGGTTAGCTGATACCTCAGGCTGCGGAACCATGGTAAGAGCCTTCTCCTTAGCCGGGCATACGTTAGCGCAAGAGCCGCAGCCTGTGCAGTCGAGAGTAGAAATAACGATAGAGAACTGTTTTCCATCGCTGAAGCCCATAAGCGGCTTTGTCTCCATAACTGCAGGAGCATTTGCAGCCTCATCAGCTGTAAGAGCAACGGCTCTGATAGCTGCGTGCGGGCAAACGTATGAGCAGCGGTTACACTGGATACACTTTGTTACATCCCACTTAGGAACGTTAACTGCGATACCGCGCTTCTCGAATGCGGATGTTCCTGACGGTGTAAGTCCGTCAACATAATCCATGAATGCTGATACAGGAAGATTGTTTCCTTCCTGAGCTGAAACCTTGGTCTGTACGTTGTTTACGAAATCAACGGCTGCCTGGTTGTCGCCTGAAGCGATCGGGTAATCAAGACCCTCGTCAACTCCGTCCTTCCAGCTCTCAGGAACGCTTACTTCATGAACTGAGTTAGCGCCTGCATCGATAGCTGCCCAGTTTGTCTTAACGACTTCCTCGCCCTTACGTCCATAGGTCTTCTGTGCTGCGTCCTTCATAAGGCTGATAGCCTTCTCCTCAGGAATGATACCTGTGAGCTTGAAGAATGCTGACTGAAGGATAGTATTTACACGAGTCGGGCCCATGCCTGTCTCGATACCAAGCTTAACAGCGTTAATGGTATAGAACTTGATCTTGTGATCATAGATATACTTCTTAACCTGTCCCGGAAGCTTTGTCTCAAGCTCAGCGTCATCCCACTGGCAGTTAAGGAGGAATGTACCGCCGTCAACGAGCTCCTGAACCATGTTGTACTTTCTGATGTACTCCTGCTTGTGGCATGCAACGAAGTTAGCTGTCTTGATAAGGTAGGTAGACTTAATAGGCTTCTTACCAAATCTGAGGTGAGACATTGTGACGCCGCCTGACTTCTTTGAGTCATAATCAAAGTAAGCCTGTGAATACATATCTGTGTTGTCGCCGATGATCTTACCTGTGTTCTTGTTGGCACCAACAGTACCGTCAGCTCCGATTCCCCAGAACTTGCAGTTTGTTGTTCCCTCAGGAGTTGTGTAGATATCAGGACCAAGAGGAAGTGAAAGATATGTTACATCATCGTTGATACCGATGGTGAATCTTTCCTTATCCTTGTTAGCGTAAACAGCAACGATCTGGTTAGGCGCTGTATCCTTTGAACCAAGACCATAACGTCCGCCGAATACCGGAATAGACTCGAACTGAGTTCCCTTAAGTGCTGCAACAACATCAAGCCAGAG
Organism: Eubacteriales bacterium; assembly: GCA_030531385.1. Classification (GTDB taxonomy): domain Bacteria; phylum Bacillota; class Clostridia; order Lachnospirales; family Lachnospiraceae; genus Avilachnospira. Next base: position 9,768 of record JAUNNP010000014.1, on the reverse strand, counting down.
AGGCTCACCGAGAGCACCCGGCTCCTTTGTTCTGTCAAGAACAGAGATCTGCTTTGTTGTTGAAGGAATAGCTGCAACGAGAGCTTCCTTAACGAAAGGTCTGTAAAGACGAACCTTAACAAGTCCGACCTTCTCGCCCTTAGCTGCAAGGTAATCGATAGTCTCCTCGATAGTCTCGCAGACAGAACCCATAGCTACGATAACGTGCTCTGCGTCCGGAGCGCCATAGTAGTTGAAGAGCTTGTAATCTGTGCCGATCTTGGCATTGATCTTGTCCATGTAGTCCTGAACTACAGCAGGAAGATCATCATAGAACTTGTTGCAGGCCTCTCTGTACTGGAAGAATACGTCAGGGTTCTGAGCTGAGCCCTTCTGTGAAGCATGACATGGGTTGATGGCTCTTGCACGGAATTCCTTGATTCCCTCATAGTCAACGATGTCCTTAAGATCATCAGGTCCCCAGACCTCGATCTTCTGGATCTCATGTGATGTACGGAAACCATCGAAGAAATTGATGAAAGGAACCTTACCTGTGATAGCTGCAAGATGAGCTACAGGAGCAAGGTCCATAACCTCCTGAACAGATGAATCGCAGAGCATAGCCATACCTGACTGACGGCAGGCATAGATATCACTGTGGTCACCGAAAATTGAAAGTGCGTGTGAAGCAAGCGCACGTGCTGATACATGGAATACTCCAGGAAGCTGCTCACCTGCTACCTTGTAAAGGTTAGGGATCATAAGAAGCAGACCCTGTGAAGCAGTGTAAGTAGTAGTAAGAGCACCGGCAGCAAGTGAACCGTGAACTGCGCCTGCAGCTCCGCCCTCAGACTGCATCTCTGTGATCTGTACCGGCTGGCCGAAGATATTCTTCAGTCCCTGTGAAGCCCACTCATCAACATGCTCAGGCATAACTGATGACGGTGTGATTGGGAACATGGCAGCAACTTCTGTAAAAGGATAGGATGCATGTGCCGCAGCCTGGTTGCCGTCCATGGTCTTCATTTTTCTGACCATTCTTGAACCTCCTTGGATCAAAACATTTGTTTTGTTCAGCGCATCATCATATGTTCTGTGCTGCACTGAAAAGTTAAATTTTTTCATATATAATTAAGCCTGTTCTCAACGCCCTTCCGCGCTCAGCATAACCAGCGCCGTCTTGAACACGATCTTAATATCCATAAGCAAACTCCTGTTAATGACATAATCCACATCCATCTCTACCCATTCCTCAAAGGATATGTCATTGCGCTTCGGCGCCACCTGCCAGGTACAGGTGATGCCCGGCGTACAAAGAAGTCTTATCTTCTGGTACTCCGTATACTGCGCCACCTCCTCAGGCAGAGGCGGTCTCGGGCCGATAATACACATATCTCCCTTCAGTACATTGTAAAACTGCGGCAGCTCGTCTATGCTTGTCTTTCTTAAAAAGCCGCCTATCTTTGTAATGCGCGGATCGTCCTTTATCTTAAATACCGGACCATCCATCTCATTTTTGTCCATCAGTTCCCTCTTCAGCTTATCCGCATTTGGAACCATGGTCCGGAACTTATACATCTTAAAGGTCTTGCCTCTTCTGCCGACTCTGGTCTGGCCATAGAACGGCCATGCGCCGTCCTGGGCAAAAATGATCACGGCAATTACCGCCATGGGGACCGCCAGCACTATAAGTGCCGTCAGTGACAGCACAAAATCAACACCTCTCTTGCGCACCCAGTAGCCGCGCTTATTACGCTCACGGATGACCGCAAGTGTTGATATTACCTTTCTTCGTTCAGCGGTATCTTCAATTCCGTCGATGTTAATAAAATCCTTCATCGAGCCTGTAAAACCAAAAAAAATGGCACAAAAATCAAAAAGTATGGCGAAAATACATAGTTTGTACAATTTAAATTCTATATGCTTTTGGTAAAATTGTAAAGTAAATAGTCATTCAAATTTTTGACATTATCGGACCTCTTTATTCTAAAAACGGACTTCTTAAGGAATTCATCTTCAGCATTTTCCGATTTATATACTATTTTTGTCGAGGAGCCGGCCCCAAGCCCGTAGACCGTGTGCTTCTCCTCCATCATGAGAATGTTGTAGAGGCACTCCCTTCCGGGAAGCGCGTAACCGACATTTTCCTGATTTCCGGCCATATTTTTCTGCCGGTAAAGGTAATACGGCGCCATTCCGAGCGAAGCCGCGCATTCGGCCCCAAGCTCTGTCATCATAGACATCTCCTTTGCATCGGCAGCATTTCCATCAAAGGCCTTCCTCTCTACTCCGCCCCAGGCCTTGCCCTCGGTCGAAAGCCTTGAAGCCTTCTTTACGGCAAGCGTATGCACCGTAAGGCTCTCCGGTCCAAGCTCGCGGACGCAGCGAAGCGTATGCCTTACTTCTTCTGTTCCCTCTCCCGGAAGTCCCATGATAAGGTCCATATTGATATTATCAAACCCGAGCCCGCGCGCAAGCTCATAGGCCTCATACACCTCCCTCACGGTATGGCGCCTTCCTATGATATCGAGCGTTCTCTGGTTAAAGCTCTGCGGGTTAATGCTGATCCGCGTGACCCTGTGTGCCTTTAGCACCTCAAGCTTTTCTCTTGTAATGCTGTCCGGTCTTCCGGCTTCAACAGTAAATTCGGAGGCTCCGGTGCCAAAGCACTTTTCTGCCTCCGAAAGAAGTTTTTCAAGCTGCGCCGCGCTTAATGCTGTCGGTGTTCCGCCTCCCACATAAATGGTACGTACGCGCGAGCTGTCAAACACAGCAAGCTCATTATCCTTATGCCCCGCCGCAAGCGCCTTCATCTCCTTTATAAGAGCATCGAGATACTCGTCTGTCCTGTCATTCTGCCTGTCCGCGGGATTGGACGCGAAGCTGCAGTAAAGACATCTTGTGGGGCAAAAAGGTATGCCTATGTAAATGCTGCATTCATTGCGGAAATCAAAGGGGGCGAGGACATTTTTCTCTCTTTTTGCAATATCCATGACAAGCCCCGCCTTTTCCTCTGACAGCAGGAAGCGGTCAAGCAGAGTCTTCCTTACAGCCTTTTTGTCCATGCCCTCAGCTTCAAGCATCTCAACTATGCGGACCGGCCTTATGCCGGTGAGCGTACCCCAGGGAAGGCTTCTGCCTGTATCTTCCGAAAGCTTTTTATATAAGGTGCGCTTCAGATCCGTCTTTTCCTCAAATCTTACAGCATTCCTTTTTACCTCCGGAGAAAGAGCGTCTATATCGATCACCATTTCGGCTTCGTCAGCATTTCCCGGACAGGCGCTGCCCGGATATGCGCTGCCCGTATAGGTGCTGCCCGG
>JAUNNP010000014.1:0-6459 GCA_030531385.1 Eubacteriales bacterium | reverse complement strand
GCATAAGGCCCTTATATCATTATCATATGTGGAAAAATAATTATTTTTTATATGTATTATCACTATCCGATAGCCCTTGTGATATCAATGATCTCAGGAAGCATCCTCAGCTTGTCGGACACTTTGTTAAGCTCCTCCTTGCTGTGAATGTCAAAGGTGATCTGCAGTGTCGCAGTTCCGCTCTTCGAATTCTTGAGATTAATGCTGGTAATGTCGATATTTTCCTCGGAGAACACTCTGGAAATGTCTACCATGAGTCCTATCCTGTTGGTGCAGTATATGCGGAGCTCAGCCGAATAGGTGTCGTTGCTTTCGCTGCCGAGATCCCACTCCGCCTCGATTATACGGTTCTTCTCCGTAGGCGGCAGATTGATCATGTTAATGCAGTCGGTACGGTGGACGGTGATGCCTCGTCCTCTCGTGACGAAGCCGACGATCTCGTCTCCGGGGACCGGATTGCAGCAGTGCGCACACCTTGCGGAAAGATCGTTTACTCCCCGCACGGCTATGCTGCCCTTTGACCTGCGCGGCGCTGCCTCGCTGCTTAACTCAGCATTTTCAAGTATATCCTCATCCGTAATATTCAGGCGCTCATCCTTTTTCCTGGCTTCAATGAGCTTGCCTACGACCTGGCCCTCCTTAAGGCTTCCGTGTCCGACGGAGGCAAGCACAGTCTCCCAGTCCTTTATCGCATAGCGCTTTAAAACGGCATCTATATATTCCGGCTTTTCAAGATCCTTGAGCTGCCGGCCCTTTGCATGGCAGTAGCGTTCCAGCTGCTCCTTGCCCTTTAAAATGTTGTCTTCCCTGTTTACATTTTTAAACCAGGCATTGATCTTGTTTTTTGCCTGGGTGGATTTTACAAATTTCAGCCAGTCACCGCTCGGTCCCTTTGAGTTCTGCGAGGTGATGACCTCGATCTGGTCTCCGTTTTCGAGCACGTAATCGATAGGCACGAGACGTCCGTTTACACGGGCTCCGACCATCTGGTTTCCGACTGCGGAATGGATACTGTAAGCAAAATCCACAGGCGTAGATCCCAACGGAAGCGGCTTTACGTCTCCTGACGGAGTAAAGCAGTAAACATTGTCATTCAGGATATCAAAATCCGACTTGATCATGTTTAGGAAGTCCTTTGAGTCACTCGCATCCTTCTGCCACTCAAGGACCTGCCTCAGCCAGCTCATCTTCTCATCGTCGATGCTTTCGGCCTTTACATTAGAACCGCCTGTCTCCTTATACTTCCAGTGCGCAGCGATACCATACTCGGCGATCCTGTGCATTTCATAGGTCCTGATCTGGATCTCAAAGGGGGTACCGTCCTTGCCGATAAGCGTCGTGTGAAGTGACTGGTACATGTTGGGCTTTGGCATCGCGATGTAGTCCTTAAAGCGGCCCGGGATCGGCTTGTACATCTCATGAATGACTCCGAGCGCGGCATAGCAGTCCTTTACAGAATCCACCATGATGCGCACTGCGAAAAGATCATAGATCTGGTCTATGGTCTTATTCTGGTTGACCATCTTTTTATAGATGCTCAGGAAATGCTTCACGCGGCCGCTCATTGAGGCCTCGATCCCGGCTTCCTTTAAGTGGCCCTGGACCTCCCTGATGATGCCCGCAATTATCGCTTCTCTTTCCTCTCTGCGGAGAATGATCTGCTGGGCGATGTCATTGTAGACGTCGGGCATTACATACTTAAGCGCGGTATCGTCCAGCTCTATCTTAAGCTTGCTGATACCGAGACGTTCTGCGAGCGGGGCATAAATATCGAGTGTTTCCTTGGCTTTCTCGTACTGCTTCTTTGCACTCTGGTACTGGAGTGTACGCAGGTTGTGAAGACGGTCTGCAAGCTTGATGATAACGACTCTTATATCCTTTGCCATGGAAATGAACATCTTGCGGAGATTTTCAGCCTGCTGCTCTATCTTATCGACAGCAAAAGACAGCTCGGTCAGCTTTGTTACTCCGTCGACGAGCAGCGCAACATCGTCTCCAAACTCCATACGGATATAGTCAAGTGTCACATCCGTGTCCTCGACCACGTCATGAAGGAGTCCACCGATAACAGTCTCCTTATCCATACCGATCTCAGTGATGATTATCGCGGTATTGAGCGGGTGGATAATGTAGGGCTCGCCGGACTTTCTTTTCTGGTTTATATGTGCCTCATAGGCAAGCTTATAAGCCTTTTCTATCTCAGGAAGCTCCGATGCCGGCCTGTACGCGATATATGCTTTTTTAAGCCGCTCCCACAGCTCCTCCGGTGTAGCATTTACATTTGTTGCCTCAAGAGTACGCGGCTCCGCCTTAAGGTCGGAACCATCGATCTCCTCCGCGCTGTTGGAAATTGCAAAATTTTCAAGCGCGGGGCTGGCCGTTACAGGTGCCTCAGTCACCTCACGTATTTCACGTACCTCACGTGTCTCACCGGGCATACCTGCAGTCACTTTTCTTTCATGTTCAGTATCTATATGCAGTTTTTCTTCACTGTTTTCTATCATTTAATGTTTACTGTGATCTATTTATTAAGCTTAAAGGAGCTCTTAAGTCCGACGATCCTGTTGAATACCGGAGCGCCCTCTTCCGAATCCTTGCAGTCGACATTGAAAAATCCGTTTCTTACAAACTGGAAGCTGTCAAAGGCCTTTGCGTCTTTAAGTGCCGGCTCAAGCTTGCAGTTACCAAGTACCGTAAGCGAATTCGGATTAAGATTGAGTGTTCCGTCCGCTGAGAGCTTTCCCTTATCCTCATCAACAAGGTTCTCATAAAGACGGACCGTTGCCTCAAAGCAGTCTGCCGCATTCACCCAGTGAATGGTGCCCTTGACTTTTCTGGTCTCCTGTCCCGCTTTCTGCTCAGGATCATATTCGCCATGGATGGCAGTTATATTGCCTTCGGCATCCTTGTCGACTCCGGTGCACTTTACAAAATAAGCGCCCATGAGTCTTACCTCATTGCCGGGGAAGAGACGGAAATACTTCTTTGGCGGGTTCTCCATGAAGTCATCCTGCTCTATCCAGAGCTCACGTCCAAAGGTGACCTTGCGTGATCCCATCTCAGGGACCTCAAGGTTGTTAGGCATATCAAGCTCCTCGCTCTGTCCCTCAGGATAGTTGTCGATTATAAGCTTTACAGGGTTAAGTACAGCCAGCATTCTCGGCTTCTTTAATTTAAGGTCGTCTCTGATGCAGAACTCGAGCATATCCAGCTCGCAGCTTGAGTCAGCCTTGGAAATGCCGGCAAGCTCTACGAACTTTCTGATAGACTCAGGTGTATAGCCTCTGCGGCGGAGAGCCGCGATCGTAACAAGTCTCGGATCGTCCCAGCCGTCTACAACACCGTCCTCTACCAGCTTTTTGATATAGCGCTTTCCGGTAACGACATTGGTAAGATACATCTTGGCAAACTCGATCTGACGCGGCGGATAAGCGTACTCACACTCTCTTACGACCCAGTCATAAAGCGGTCTGTGGTCCTCAAACTCGAGTGTGCAGATACTGTGTGTTATGCCCTCAACGGCATCCTCGATAGGATGGGCAAAATCGTACATGGGATAAATGCACCACTTGTCGCCTGTATTGTGATGGGTAAGTCTCGCAATACGGTAGATGACAGGATCACGCATATTGATATTGCCGGAAGCCATGTCTATCTTTGCCCTCAGCACCTTCTCGCCGTCAGCATACTTTCCGTTCTTCATATCCTCAAAGAGCCTGAGGTTTTCCTCCACAGAGCGGTCACGGCTCGGATCCGGTGTGCCGGGTGTAACAAAATCACCCCTTGTAGCCTTGATCTCATCGGCTGTGAGGTCTGAAACATAAGCCTTGCCCTTCCTGATAAGGAAAACAGCCTTCTCGTACATCTCATCAAAATAATTGGACGCGAAAAGTACCTCACCGCGGAAATCCGCGCCAAGCCACTCCACATCTGCGATTATAGACTTTACGAACTCCGTTCTTTCCTTTACCGGGTTGGTGTCATCGAATCTTAAATTGAACTCACCGTTATATTCCTTCGCAAGTCCCGAGTTGAGAATGATGGACTTCGCATGTCCGATATGAAGGTAGCCGTTCGGTTCCGGCGGGAAACGCGTATGTACATGATCGTAAACGCCCTCCGCAAGGTCCTTGTCGATCTCACGCTCAATAAAGTTTTTTGAAACGTTTTCTGTCTCCGGTGCTGAAGCCGGAATATTTGCTTTATCTGCCATAGGTCTGCACTCCTTTGGTGAAAATTCTTTGAAAGTTGTATTATAGCACTTCTAATGCTGTTTTGCGAGGGGTGTCAGGGTGTCACCCTGATCACGCGAGCAGGTTCAGGACGATGCCCGCGATGGCGGCGCATGCATAGAGCAGTGCTGCGATCTTTGCAGCTTCCTTCTTGTCCGGTTCCATGCGGAAAAGGACTATGAGCCCGAGACCTGCGCCCGAGGAAAGGCCCGCAATGGTTGAAGCAAAGCTTAAGGAGCCTGCGAGGTAGAGCTTTGTAAACATCACGGATACCGCACAGTTTGGTATGAGACCTATAAGCGCGGTAATAAGCGGCTGAAGGAACAGATTGCTGCCCAGCAGCTCCGCAAGGCTCTCCGGACTTATGTTCTCAAATATCAGGTTAAGGATAAATGAGATAAGCAAAAGCCAGGTAATTATCTTCCTCGTGTGTATCAGCACGGGTCCCAGTATCCCCTTGCTTTCATGACATCCGCAGTCAACGCAGAGGTCCTCTATATCCGGCTCCTCCGGTCTGTTCCTGAAGATAAGGTCGACCGCAAAGCCAAACACCAGCGCGATTATAAACTTCGCCGTAAGAAGCGGTATGATCTCCTGCACCGATGAAGGCGAGCTCAGCATTATCAGTACTGCCTCATCCGAGGTCGAAAGAAATACCGCGATAAGGGTACCAAGCGTCACTATTCCCGCCGCATAGAAATTACTCATTGCAGCCGAAAAACCGCACTGCGGTAAAAGTCCGAGCAGTGCCCCGGCAATGGGTCCCGTTTTTCTGAATTTATTAAAAAGCTTTGATGCGAGGCGGTCCGAGTGCTTTTCCATCATTTCCATCAGGGCAAAAGCCGCAAGCAGAAAAGGAAGCGCGCGCAGCGAATCCAGCACAGCATCAAGCAGTGCGTCAAGTATCATATATCTGTCTGTTCCTATATTTCCTATTATATCTCCTGCTCCGCCGGATTTTTGCCTTGCGGAGTTATCCTGATGCTATCCTTTTCGGGCTTCAGTCCGTTATCCGAGTATCACGTCACAGATCATGCGGACCTCTTCAGCCTCAAGATCAGCGTAGAGCGGCAGTGTAAGTATCCTTTCCGCGGCATACGCGGCGGCAGGAGTGCTTCCGGGATCCGCGAAATCCATCCCGCGGTAGCATTCGAAGCTGCTTGTAAGAGGGTAAAAATATTTTCTCGCTGTCACGCCATGGCCCTTAAGGCGCTCATGTACCTCATCGCGGTCGTACTTAAACCCATCAAAGAGTACCGGAAAGTATGCATAGTTATGCCGGTTTTCCGCGTCATCCGGAGAGATCTCCGGGACCTTTATGCCGGGCACGCCTCCGAGCAGCTCGCGGTAGAGCCTGTCTGCCTTTTTGCGTTTTTCTATCTCAGCGTCCACATGGCGCAGATTGCAGATGCCCATGGCCGCCTGGAACTCATTCATCTTGGCATTTCCGCCTACGAAGACAACATCCTCCGGATTTCTGATGCCAAAATTCTTTCTGTCGTTAAACTCCTCGGTAAGTCCCTCATCCTTAAAGCACAGCGCTCCGCCCTCGATGGTATTGAACACCTTGGTGGCATGGAAGGAAAACATGGATACATCCCCGAAATTGGCCGCGGACTCTCCGGCATACCGTACTCCGAAGGCATGAGCCGCGTCGTAGATCACCTTAAGTCTGTATTCTTCTGCGATTTTTGCTATCTCAGAGACATTGCACATATTGCCGTACACATGCACCGGAACTATCGCACAGGTCCTCTCCGTGATAAGGCCTCGGATTTTATCCGTATCGATCGTAAAATTATCCGTCCTGATATCGCAGAAAACAGGCTTAAGTCCCTTTCTTACTATGGCATGTGTGGTCGATGCAAATGTAAACGGCGTTGTTATTACCTCGCCTCCCTCAGGAAGCCTCATCGCCGCTATGGCATCCTCAAGCGCAAGGTGTCCGTTTGTGTACAGCACAATATTGGGTGTGTCCAGATAGCTCTTCAGATCCTCCTCGAGCTGCCTGTGCTTAGCACCCATATTCGTAAGCCAGTGTGTATCCCACATAGACTTTATTTCTCTGCAATATTCCTCATATTCAGGCATTGAGGATCGTGTGACCTGTATCATTCGCCGTACACCTCTTGTTTATGCGCCGCATGGCCCATTTAATCAACATTGATTGATTATCATATCATATATCATGTGCATGTGTCAAAGTGTCAGGGGGTGTCAGGGGGTG
>JAUNNP010000109.1 GCA_030531385.1 Eubacteriales bacterium | reverse complement strand
TGCCGAATGGCTCCACGATGCCTTTATATAGTTCGGATCCTTATTATCCTCAGATACCGCAAATTCGTCCTGATCTCCAAGAATTACGGCATTGCATATTTCCTGAAGTCTCTTTCTGAGAGCCGCTGCTGTTTTCTCTTCATTAAGCTTCCATCCGTATTCATTTTCAATAAGAATATTTTCTCCGCTATATGTAGTAAAAAGCTTTGACTTATCGGGATCATAAGTATTGTATTTCTCGGAAAGTTTTGCAACAAGTCCATTTAAGGCCTCTTCATTGACAAAAGAATCGTCGGAAGGTGTTCCGTTAGTGCAATTTTCAACAAACATTCCTATATCCAGCAGGCCAAGAATGCTGTCTCCCCTTAAGGTAAGCTCTGTATCGGCACCAAGGTCAAGTCTTATTGTTCCGCAGTTAAGCTTATTGACATACTCTGCCCTTGAATTTAATTCCGGATCATCTGAGCCTATCTCAGGTTCATAATAAACGTTCTCGTTGTCTAAGACGATCGAGCTGTTTCCGGCTTCGGCCGCAGCCTTGATCACCTCATGGAATTTGTCAGTATCAATGGTGCTTCCCCTGTCTTCCGGTACAACTATAAAGGAATCCGAAGCCTCATCATATCCGACATAAGCATTTTCAGGTGCTTTCTGATTCTCCTCCCGCAGCTGGTCTATGCCGTCCGCAAGCTCGAGGAGCTTTTGCTCATCATATTCAAAGCTGTATGGAAGCTCAAGCTCTGCGGCTTCCATCCTTTTAAATACCCATTTGACTGCATCCTGAGACGCCACAGCCTCCTCAAGTCCGCTGTATCTCCTGGTAATTCCCGCCTCAGATACATCGAGTTCCTCGCTTCTGTCCCGGCCCTCGATCGTAATATTGTTTACATCAAAGGCCTCAGCAAGCTTCTGCTCTGCCTCTGCAGCTGTAAGCTCACCTACATCTACACCGTCAATGCCGGTATTTGTGAAAAAGTGAGTTTTAAAATAATTGATTCCATGTACGTATGCTCCCCCAAGCAGACCCGCCAGGAGAAGAACGATCACTACGGTCGTTATCTTCCGTCCCGTACCCTTTGTTTCCTTTTCTTCCATAATTGCTTAAATCTTTCTATAACTTCCCTTGCTTTACCCGGCAAAGCATTAAGTCCCCTCTTAATGCTCAAATGTCCAGGATAAGACCCACCGGAGCATGGTCAGAACCCAGGACCTCCCCATAGATAACCGAGTCCCTGACCTTATCCTTAATTTCTTCTGATACAATAAAGTAGTCGATACGCCAGCCTACATTCTTTGCTCTGGCATTCATTCTGTAGGACCACCAGCTGTATTCCACCTTTTCCGGATACAGATATCTGAAGGTATCAACAAATCCCGAAGCCAGCAGCTCGGTCATCTTGGCACGTTCTTCATCCGTGAATCCGGCATTTTTATGGTTAGTCTTTGGATTTTTCAGATCTATGGCCTCATGCGCAACATTAAGGTCACCGCAGTAGACCACCGGTTTTTTCTCCCTCAGACTGTTTACATACTTTCTCCAGTCATCTTCCCATTCCATTCTGTAGGAAAGACGCTGCAGTTCGTTTTGCGAATTCGGCACATAGACAGTAAGTAAATAGTGGTCCTCAAATTCCAGACAGACTGATCTGCCCTCATGATCATGGATCTCATCGGGAACACCAATAGTGACATTCAGCGGCTCTTTTCTGGTAAAGATCGCTGTGCCTGAGTAACCTTTTTTCTCTGCATAATCCCAGTACTGATGGTATCCCGGAAGCTCCAGCTCTATCTGGCCCTCCTGCAGCTTTGTTTCCTGAAGGCAGAAAGCATCTGCATCCGCTGCCTCAAAAAAATCCATAAAGCCCTTATTCATCACTGCTCTGAGACCGTTAACATTCCACGAAATATATTTTTTCATCATGCCGCCACAAAGTTAAAATATAACAGAACGATTATACCGAGTGCAATACGGTAATATCCAAATACTGTAAAGTTGTGCTTCTTGATATATTTCATCAGGAAGCTGATAGTGTAGGCCGCAACCAGAAATGCCGTTATCATTCCCAGCAAAAGAATGAATATCTGAATACCGGTAAAATCAAAGCCGTGCTTCACTATCTTAAGAAGGCTCGCGCCAAACATTACCGGGATCCCCAGGAAAAACGAGAACTCAGCGGCTACTGCTCTGGAGCATCCAAGTATCATGGCTCCAAGGATCGTTGCCCCGGATCTCGATGTTCCGGGTATCAGTGAAAGGCACTGGAACAGTCCGATCAGCACAGCCGTCTTGTAATCAAGCTTATTCATTGAATTTATCGGAAAGATCGTTTTCTTGTTTCTCGCCTCAAGAACGATGAATATGATGCCGTACAAAATGAGTGTGCCGGCTATTACTGTCGGTGTGCTCAAATATGCATCGAGAATGTCATCAAGCGGAAGGCCGACCACTGCTGCCGGGATGCATGCTATGATGATCTTGATCCAGAGCGAAATGGTGTCATTTCTCTTTTTTGTGGATTTGGACCTTGAAAACGGCCACAGTTTGTCCCAGTATATCAGGACTACGGCAAGAATAGCTCCAAGCTGGATGACCACCTTGAAAACATTCCAGAAGGCTTCCTGCTGATCGAGATGAACGATATTCTCGACAAGAATGAGATGTCCGGTCGAAGATATGGGCAGCCATTCTGTAAAGCCCTCCACTATTCCGAACAAAAGTACCTTAAGGATCTCAATAAACTTCATTTATCCCATCTCCCTTATATCAGGTATCTGCCAGTCTATCGGACTGATACCGTTTTTTATCAGAAATTCATTGCATTTGGAAAAGTGCCTGCACCCGAAAAAGCCCCTTGACGCTGACAGCGGGCTTGGATGGGCTGCTTTAAGTATGAGATGCTTCGGATTGGTGAGCATCACTTCCTTCTGTTGCGCCGGTCTTCCCCAAAGCATAAATACAATAGGTCTGTCAATTTCATTAAGCGCGGCAATCGCGGCATCCGTAAACTGCTCCCAGCCGATGCCTCTGTGTGAGAAGGCCTGATGCGCTCTTACCGTAAGAACAGTATTAAGCAGCAAAACGCCCTGCCTGGCCCAGTGGACCAGATATCCGTTGTCCGGCTCACGGCAGCCAAGGTCACTTTTCAGTTCCTTATAAATATTTTTCAATGATGGAGGAATATCGGTCCCCGGAGTTACAGAAAAGCAAAGTCCATGCGCCTGCCCGTCATTATGGTAGGGGTCCTGCCCCAGAATAACGACCTTAACTTCGGAAAAAGGTGTAAGCTCAAAGGCCTTAAACATGTCCGAAGCTTTAGGAAAAACCCTGTAATGCTCATACTCATCCCTGACCCTGCTGTAGAGCTCCCTGTAATATGGTTTTCTGAATTCGCCGGAAAGCCGGTCCTTCCAATCGTTAGATATCATAACATTATTTGTCTTTTGAGAAAAGTACTGTATATTATCACCTGTCCGACAGGCTTTAAGGTAAGCTGCTCTATGGCTTTTTTATAGAGCTCAAGCTGGACCTCATACTTGTCAGCAAGCTCCCTGTCGTTTTTCACCTTGTCCGTCTTATAGTCAATAAGGGTAATGCTGCCGTCCTCTTCTTCTATATAGGCATCGATTATTCCCTGAAGAAGCTGAAGTTCCTTTGAGCTCTGGCCGGGATCCAGTTCGCAGGCAGGAATACCGACCATAAAACGCTGCTCTCTTCTTAAGCGTCCCTGATGGAACGCTTTTTTCATGCGCTGTCCAAGCTCCGAAACGATAAATTCCTTCACAGCATTTTTATCAAGGAGTTCCTTTTCAGCCGGCTGCATAAGGCTGCACTCTTCAAGGTATTTAAGATCATCGTCCGGTTCCTCTCTGAAATCGAGAAGCTCCATGGCTCTGTGAAATGCTGTTCCCTTTAAAGCTCCCCTGGATATGCCGCTCACAAACTGATCCTCGGTCATGCGCATCCACGCATCCTCTGTCTCGGTCTTATCAGGTTCTGTATCGCCGGCAGCTGCCTCCATGGTCTTCACAGCCTCCGCATCATCCATTCCGCTTCCGGCTGCCTCCAGTTCCATTATCCTCTTATGCTTTATTTCGGATACTGATTTTTTGGGTCTCAAAACAGTCTCCGACTGATAATTATATTCAGCATTGAATATCTTTGCAAGTTCAGCTTCATAAGATGTCTCATCGGAACCTTTTTCGGACCCCGCATTTTCAGGTCCCGCATCCAAAGAATTTCCTGCAGTACCACAGAACTCGCTTCTCTTTAGAATTTTCATCACATCCAGCTCGTCCTGCAATTTTCTTTTTGCGGTTTCCGCCAGATCTTTTCTTCCGATTATCTTCAGGTCAAACGCATTATTATTTTCTCCTGCAGAAAGAAGTATCCACTCAAGGTAATTCCCCGCCTGAATAATGCTGCGCACAGGAAGCTTGCCGCGTGAAATGCTGCCTTCCGCAAGCAGACTGCCCGTCACCATCAGACTGTTCAGGATCTCCTCTGTAGTCTCCTTGGTCGTGGACGCCTTAGTGCCTGTTATAATAAGCTTTTCCTTCGCTCTGGTCATCGCCACATAAAGGAGTCTCAGCCTTTCTCCTATATTCTCTCTGCTGTTCTTAAGCTTTATAATTTTCTTCTTCAGTCCCGGATATTTTATACCGGTCTCAGGATCAAGATAATCAGAACCTGTACCGAGTTCATTATCGATCAGTATGCCTTCTTCCCTGTCATTTGCAGCTGACTTTGAGGATGTCCTCGCCAGAAATACTATAGGGAATTCAAGCCCCTTGGAACCATGTATGGTCATAACGGTAACTATATTGTCGTCCTCAAAGCTTTCGGCTGCCTCACCGTAATCAAATTCATTGGTCTTAAGCGCCTCAATATATCTTGTAAAATTAAACAGTCCGGTAAGTCCCGTTTTACTGTAGCTCTCCGCCTTTTCAAGGAGAATGTCAAGGTTCCTCCTTCTGGTGCTGCCCGCAGGCATGGCTGAAATATAGTTGTAATAACCGGTCTCAGAATATATGCGGTTTAAAAGCATATGAACCGATATCAGGTCTGAAAGCTGTCTGTATCTGTTTACCGTCTCAACAAAGCGCGCTGTTTTTTCATCAAATGAAGCAAAGTATCTGACCGCATCCCAGTAATCTGTTTTTTCGGTGCCAAAGCTTATCTTTATTCTCGAGAGCTCCTCGTCCGAGAAATCAAACATCGGGCTCCGCATTACTGCCGCAAGCGGAATGTCCTGATGAGGATTGTCTATTATATTAAGAAAAGCCAGTACAGTCTCGATCTCAACAGCGGTAAAATACCCCGTCGAATTATTAAAGTGCGCAGGTATTCCGTTTTCCGTAAGTATATCGACCAGCTTTTCGGCATGGTCCTTTACCGCGCGCATAAGTATAACGATATCCCCGTAACCCGCAGGTCTGAGTTCATTCGTTTCCTTATCCTGTACTCTGAAGCATTTATTTTTGTCAGCCGGATCTATAAGCTCATTTATCTTTTTTGCGATAAGCTCATACTCAAGCTCCTCAGCATCTGCATCATTGCTGTCATCCGCTCCTTCCAAAGCCGCGGTATCTGCAATAAGCAGTTCTGTCCTGCAGGCATTTATCCTGCTTCCATCCGGAAGCGCAATTTCATTTGGCTTATACGCGGCCTTGGGGTCCAGTCTCGAAGCTTCCGTATACTCGACACCGCCAAGCTCTCTTCGCATTATCCTGTCAAACACTGTATTAACACTGTTTACGACCTCTATACGGCTTCTGAAATTATTGTTGAGCTCGATCTTTCTGCAGCTTCCGTCATCTGAATAGGTGTCATATTTTTCTATAAATATTCCCGGATCCGACTGCCTGAATCTGTAAATGCTCTGCTTGACATCACCGACCATAAATATATCCGGACGTCCGAAACGCTCTGCAGACAGAGCCTTTAAAAGCGCATCCTGCACTGCATTGGAATCCTGATATTCGTCTATCATTACCTCCTTAAGCTGTCCGGCAAGATCATCCGCTATAGCCGACGGCACCATATTACCGTCAGCCTGCTCTGTATAAAGGAGCTTAAGCGCAAGATGCTCAAGATCACCAAAATCCACAATGTTGTTTTCACGCTTTTTAGCCTCGAAGCGCCCTGAAAACTCGATTGCGAGCTCTATTACCGTCTTATTCACGGCAGCACTCTTCATAACGGTCATCTCAAATTCCTCAGGCGGAAGGATCATCATGCCGTTCTTTAGTGTTTCTAATATATACTTTTTAAAGCTGTCTCTTATATCCTTTACAAATTTCTGCTTTGCAGGATCACATCCGCTTGTCTTGCGGATCTGTGGCAGCCTCACGAATTCAGCATTCTGCAGCTCTTTATATATTTTTTCATAGCTGTCGGCTGATCCTATCCGCTGCGCAAGCTGAATACACCGCTCGATATCCGGAACATACGCTGCCGGTCCATCGGATAAAGCCCCTGTCTCCGCAGCCGAAT
>JAUNNP010000108.1 GCA_030531385.1 Eubacteriales bacterium | reverse complement strand
AGTATCCATATGCTGTCACGAAAGCTTGCCTGCTGTTTTTTAATATCAGTAATGGCCATCGGTTATATATGTACAGGAAATATCCTGCTGATCATATCGGCAGGATTTCTTGTTTTGCTGATGCTGCTGCTTTATATCGGACTCCATATTTTCTCCAAGAACATAAAGCTTTTCTGCATTGCGGATCCTGTTTATAATGCCGGGGAACCCGCGAGGACCAAAGTGGAGATCGATTTTTCCGGATTTCGTTACTGGGGACCGGTCGAGGCCGATATTTGCTTTTACAACAAGCTGATGGATCAGAAGACTCACAGAAGGTATTACCTGGACTATGCTGACAGGGAGAAGCAGGTACTTGAGCTCCCGGAGGAGTATTTTAACTGCGGCAGCATGGAGATGAGGCTTGAAGGTGTAAGGTGCTATGATCTCCTTGGTATTTGGAGTGTAAAGAGAGACTTAAACTCCTCTGCGGGCTTTATGGTATGCCCCGAGGACTTCGGTGTTCATACTGTTATAGTAAATATGCCTTATGCCGGAATAATGGATGCCGAAAACAGTCAGAACCGCAGGGGAAATGACAACACCAGCGTTCTTGACATGAGGGAATATCAGCCGGGAGATCCCATAAGGAGCATTCATTTCAAGATGTCGGAAAAGCTCGACAGGCTTATAGTTAAGGAGTATGCGGCGCCGGCCAAGTACCGTACGCTCATCATGATAGACTTAAATATCAGGTATGGAGATACTGTTCTTGAGGAAGAGGAGCTGAGCCATGTTATAGCCCTTGCTTCAGCTGTAAGTGAGGACCTGCTGCTGCAGGGCTTCGGGCATCATATGGCTGTGATATATACAGGGCGCTTATATGTGGATGAGATAGAAAACAGTAATCAGCTGCAGGCATTTTTGTTTAAGGTATTCGGCATGAGAGCCTCTGAAAATGTTGAGCTTCCGGAGGCTATGATGAGGCTGCAGCTCTGGAAGGATTATACGAGGATACTTTGCTTTACCGGCATGCTTTATGACGCTGGAGTTGAAGCGCTCGCGCAGAAAACGGATGTAGCCTTTATAAAGCCGGTAAGAGAGGAAAAGGGAACAGCCGAGTACAGGAATAATTTTGAGATCGTCACTTTGCCTGTAAAGCTTCTTAAGGAGCATAACTGCAGGCTGGAGATCTAACTGCACGCCTTAGTATAGCCGCAGGCCGGGGCCTGCGCGGGACTTTTGGGAGTTCTGAAGGGAGCTTAATGGATAATATAAGATCCGTCTCATCAGAGAGCGGGAGAAAACAAAATATTATAAAGCTTATAGAGACCGCGGTCTCCACGGCCCTTATAAGCTGCGGCTTTTCGCTCTTAAGCTTCTTTGATCTGAAAAGTGTGAACGCGGTGTCGGCACTGTTCATAGCTGCGGCTTTAATAAGCACGGCGCTTGCTGCCGATGAGATCTTTAGGCAGAACAAAAAGCTCCGCTTAAGGACTGTCCTTTCCGGCATTTGCATTCTCATCCTGATAGGTTCATACAGCAGGGTCATCGGAAGCTTCGTAATGCTGGTAAATGAGCTTATAGAATGCTGGAACATCCGTTATATCGACTGCGTGCTGCAGTTTGATTCCTATAATGTCGGACTTATTGATAAACTCCTTATGTGGAGCGTCATCATGCTTTTGCACCTGCTCCTTACAGAGTATGCGGTAAATACCAAGAACATACTGCTCATAAGCTTTGAGGTCACAGCGGCTGTTCTCATGTCGGCTGTTTTCGGTCTCGACAGACATGGGGGTGTTATTTTAGTAAATATCATCGGCTGGATCTTTGCGATGTCAGTCTGCGCTCCGGGGCACCAGCTGCACCCTGCGAATGTATTGAGCGCAGCCTTTTTTGCGGCTGTTTTGTTTGCCGCGGCTGTTGTTTTACAGGTATTTTCAGGAGAGGACCGCGTTCCGTGGATCAGGGAAAGCATAGTGTCCGCGATAGAAAATATAAGGTACGGCAGTGATACGCTTCCGAAGGGCGAAATCGGAAGGGCCGGCAGCATTCACAGCGGAAATGAGGACAGGCTAACTGTAAGTACCGCGTCGGGGGATAAATATTATCTCCGGGGCTATGTCGGGGCGGAGTATACCGGCACGAGCTGGGATGAGCTGAGCAAGCTCCGCTTTACAGGGGATGATGCGGGTATTCTTATATGGCTTGACAGCGAGGGTCTGCACCCTGCGGTGCAGCTTGCGGAATTTAAGCAGCATACAGATGACACGAGTATTTTCAGCGAGACAGCACATATATCGGTTAAGAATGTCGGGGCCGACAGGCGGTATGTTTACGTGCCTGCGGGCACCCACGATCTAAACGCCCGTTTTACTTATGATATGGACAGGAATCTGCGGGCCCGCGGCTTTTTCGGCTGCCGGGATTATGAGCTGGATGCGGAGGGACTTAAGGTAAATCCTGAGCAGCTGAGTATTTCCGGCGGAGAGGAAAATGCTTTTAAAAGGCCGGAGCAGATATACCGCGGCTTTGTTTATAAAAACTATCTGGATATTTCGGATGATATGCGCGCGATTATCGATGAGGTGTTTTTTAGGGATGAGACTGACGGCGGCACCGGTGTCGGAGGTGCCGATGCGGGAAATGTCGGAAACGGTGCCGGAGCCTTAAGCGGCTGGGATCCTGAAAATGTCTCCTTATATACGCTTACATCCAGGATCAGGACTATCCTCGATATGAAGGAGGTCTATACCGAGGAGCTGAGCTTTACTCCGGGGGCTGATGATGCCGTAGAGGATTTCCTCATTAATACGCATGCGGGAAATGATGTGCTTTTTGCAAGTGCTGCTGTTATGGCTTACCGTGCCATGGGATTTCCGGCAAGATACGCCGAAGGGTATATCGTGCCGGCGGAGAACGTAAGCCTCACCGGAGGCGCCTCGGGTGCAGGTGCAGTGAGGGAGCTTACGCTTACCTCTAAAAATGCCCACGCCTGGGCTGAGGTCTATGTGGATTATGCGGGATGGATACCCATAGAGCTTACACCGGGTTATTATGATATAGCGAATGAACCGGGTGAGGTGATAGATGTTCCGCTCGGAGCCGAAAGTGATGAGCCGGGGCAGAGGGTGCCTGTGCCTATGATACGTGAGGAGGAAGCACAGCCTCAGGAGCCTGAGGCGGAAAAGCCGGATATTTTACGTATGGCCGCAGCTATGCTTTTGATGCTTTTATATCTGCTGCTCGCGCTGCTTGGGATACTTGAGCTGCAGAGATTTATCAGGATAAGGCTCGAAATGGCGGGCTTTGAGGAAAAAGCCGACAGTCGTTTCAGGGAGAATATATATGACCGCTTCAGGGTGCTTGCCGGGGCCGTGCTTCCGGCGGCTGCAGCTGCCGATCTTGGTGCCGCCGCAAAGGATGATTTCCTTTCGGCTTACGAGGGCATATCGGTATATGAATATAATAAGGCGGTCAGCATTATACAAAAGAGCATTTTTGGAGGAGCGGTGCTTTCTGCTTCCGAAAGAAGGATACTTAAGAGTTTTATAGCTCACCTGGAGAAACAGCTTTCAGAGCGCGGCAGTCTTTTTAAGAGGACCGTAAGCAGGTACAGGTATGCTGTGTGAGGACAATCTAAGAGGGTTTACAGCCGATAGCGGTATGCGTGGTATATGCGCGGTGAGGACTAAAGAGGTTTGGGAAAAATGAATGTTTTGCTGACAAGTGCAGGCAGAAGAACATATATGGTGGATTATTTCAAGGAGGCCCTTTCAGGCAAGGGGCTTCTTTATGCTGCCAATTCACAGATGAGCCCGGCGCTCACAAGGGCCGACGGATATTTCATCTCGCCTATAATATACAGTGATGAGTATATTCCGTTTTTGCTTGGTAAATGCCGTGAGCTTAAAGTCGATCTGGTGGTATCTTTGTTCGATATCGATGTGCCTGTGCTTGCGGCGCACAGAGCTGAGTTTGAGGCGGCGGGGGTAAGGCTGGCGGTTTCAGGGACTGAGATGCTTACGCTCTGCAGCGATAAGCTTAAGATGAGCCTTGAGCTCGGGGCTTCCGAGGCCGGAGAGCGGGCGTCCGGGGCCGGTGCTTCAGGTACAGCTTTGATATCCTGTCCGAAAGCATATACGGGAGTTGAGGAAGCAATTGGGGCTATAGACGATGGCAGACTGAGCTGGCCGGTCATCGTAAAGCCGCGCTTTGGCATGGGTTCTATCGGAGTGCTGAAGGCATATGATGAGGTCGAGCTTATGGGAGCCTACAGCATGTGCCGCCGTGCGGTGGAAACAAGCTATCTCAGGTTTGAGAGCAATGCTGCCGACGGTGAGCCTGTGGTCATCGAGGAGCTTTGCCGCGGAACTGAGTACGGGCTTGATGTCATCTGCGATCTTGACGGAAATTATGTAAATACTATCATCCGAAAAAAGTTTGCGATGAGGTCGGGCGAGACTGACGAGGCTGTGATACTGGGACCGGGAGATGCCGGCTATAGTGAGCTGATGGAACTCGGAAGGGCTCTGGCTCTGAAATTCAGGCCCATAGGGCTAACGGATTTGGATGTGATCATGGATACCGATGCCGCAGGCAGTAAGGACGCCGATGCTAAATGCGGCTCAGCCCACGATGCCGCAGGCAGCACGGGTGCGGACACAGGAACTATGGCAGGGCTTAAGCCCTATGTCATTGATATCAACGCGCGCTTTGGCGGCGGTTATCCGTTTTCGCATGCGGCAGGCGCCGATGTGCCGAGGGCATATGTGCTCTGGCTCGAGGCAGCAGCATTGGAAGCAAGGACATTAAAGGCAGGCGAGGCAGAGGCAGAAGCAGAGGCTGCCGCCGAACTGAGGCAGCAGGCTGCGGAGTGCTGCCACGCAAAGCCCGGTGTTCACGGCTATAAGGATATTGTGCCGCTTATCTACTGAGGGCGTGCCACGGGGACGGAAGAACCCTGTCCCTGTGGCACATAAATCTGACAAAACCGAGACTGTTTCTCTATCGAATGAACGCTAAGATAGCACCTTGACAAACACACCCAATGGGTGTAATGTTGAACAAAAGAGGTGAATGTTATGAATATACGTGACATGAGAATTCAAATGGGAGATACTCAGAGCGAATTTGCAGATCGTTACAATATTCCGTTTCGTACGATCCAAAACTGGGAAAATGGAGTCAGAAAGCCGCCGGAATACATCATGGAATTACTTGAACAGAGAATTCGGGCGGATCTGATAAATAGAAGAACATTCGTCCTGCCGGTATATGATCCGCATAAAAGAGATCTTCCAAATAGGAGAGACTATGTCGGAGCACTGTCATGGCTTAAAGCGTTGTGTGAGTGTCTGGGCGATTCGGTGGTCTTTGCATTGGATGAAGCGCTGATGTGTCAGGGGAATTTTGGTGGACACAGCGATGAGTTTTTAGTGTGGGTATATGGAGATGATGCACTTGCCGGATATAACGGGGTCGTTGTATTAGGCAATAAAATCAGTCCGCATAACATCAAGGAGAAGAACGGGGTCCGCTATACGGATTTTAACAGGACGATTTCAGATGCCTTCGCAAATGAGGCTATTCTGGATATGCAGGGTATCACGGAAGCAATCAGCCACTATTATTACACAAATGGTGACAGCCTGGACGGGATATCTATAGCACCGGAATATCAGGAACGCTTTGATAAACTCGCTGCAGAAGCAATCGAATATTACAGTGAATAGGTGGCAGCATGAAGATCACGGCACAGGAAAAGATCATGTATGAGGTGATGAGAGCCATATACGACAGCGGAATTCCCATAAGCTTTAAAGGTTCAATGGTATTGAAAGCATGTCTGATGGAAACAGGGTATGACGAAGAAACTCGTCATACCGTAGATATTGATGGCAACTGGTACACGGATACGCTTCCTTCGGGGAACAGATGGCAGAATCACTGCAGAACGCTTTGAACGCAGGAAAGATCGATCTTCATGTCAGATTGTATCGAATGTATGGTGAAGGGCGGTCAGCAGGCTTTGAAGTTTCAGATCCCGAGACTGACGAAATACTTTTTTCAATGGATATCGATGTTAACAGACCATTTTCGGATAGCAGGATTTATGAAATGGAGGGGATTCGATTTCGAGGGATGACACCTTCTCAGATGATGGCAGACAAGATTTCGGTAATCTCTACAGATAAGGTGTTTAGACGGATTAAAGACATTGTTGATCTATATTATCTTTCCGGAGTATTTGAGTTCAATGTTTCAGCTGTGACTGCGGCTCTCAGAGACAGCAGGCGGGTGTTGGGCAACTTTGAGGGCTTTCTGAGACGGCCGGATGATCTTAGGCATTCTTATGATAAATTCCGTTTTGCCGGAGGGGTGAATAAGCCGCTGTTTGAAGAGGTTTATAATTCAGTAAAAGAGTTTATTCATGAGTTGCTGCCAGAGGATTAGTTTTAGGCAGGGAGTGTCAGGGGGACGGATAATATGTAATGCCCCCTGGCTACCCGAATAGTAGTTAA
>JAUNNP010000013.1:3677-37247 GCA_030531385.1 Eubacteriales bacterium | reverse complement strand
CGCCATTTCCATTGACGCCATTTTCATTAGAAAAATTTGCGATTAAAAACCGAGTCGAGTCTTGATTTGATCGCTAAATGCTGATATCCCTAAGGGAGAGAGAATTAAAAGGAAAAATTCCTTCGGGCAATGAAATTTTTGATGCGATATTTCAGGGCGGGATGCCGGACGTGGTTACCGGAGAAACCCCGCGGGAGCTTTACTATAAGGCATATGTGGATACCTATATCGAGAAGGATGTGCGCAAGCTGATTTCTGCATCGAGGGAGATGCGGTTTAGGAAATTTATTGCGCTGGCAGCACTTCGAACCGGACAGGAAATTAATTATGCAGAGCTTGCTTCAGAGGTCGGAGTAGATGTGGATACGGTGAAACGCTGGTTGTCTATTCTGGAAACCTCGGGCATCATCATTTTCCTTGAACCGTACATGTCGAATTTGTCCAAGCGGATCATTAAAGCACCTAAGATGTATTTTATGGACACCGGTTTGTGCGCGTATCTCTGCAAATGGCCGAATGCGCGCATGCTGGAGGACTGTGCTATGAGTGGTGCTTTTTTCGAGACTTATGTAATCAGCGAAATCGCAAAAAGCTTCTACAATCATGCCCAAAATCCTAAAATGTATTTGTATTACTACCGGGATATTGATAAAAAAGAAGTCGATCTGTTATACGCGGATAATGATAAGATCTATCCAATTGAGATTAAAAAAGGAAGCGCACCGTCTAAGGCGACCAGAAATTTCAGCGCTTTGTCGAAATATCAGAAGGAAATCATGCCCGGGCTTATCATTTGCAATACGGATAAAATCAGACCATATGATGAAAAGGCGTATCTGCTGCCGGTTGGGATGATATGATAATTACAGAATGTATAAAAGAGGCTGCTGTTTTACTGAAAATTTACATAAATACAGTATGATTTCCATATAATTACATTGAAATTATTGTGGATTTCTTATATTATTAGCTAAATACTTTATGTTATTTAAGTATCCGGATCGGTTTTCCGGACCATTTTTAAAGTTTCAACAGGCCCTGGGGGAGAGAGGTTTTTGTCCGTATCTCCGGTGGGTCTATTTTACATGTTAACTGTACCAGTCAAAGAGGCAGTCATATGAAGAGCAGGAGACTTATATCGATAACTTTATCAGCGGTGTTGGCAATCTCGCCTGTGATGGGGAATTTCCCGGCGGGCGGTGTGCTGGCTTCGTTTGCAGACACTGTAAAATTAACGACGAGCGGGAGCAGCGCTGCCACGCCTTCTAATATGGAGGCAACAGCGGCAAATGCTGCAGCAGGGACATCAGCGGCAAATGCTACTGTATCAACGGCTTCGGCATCAGCAGCTACAGCGGTGTCAGCGGCAAAAGCAACTGCGACTGATCTTAAACTGGACAGCGCAGCGGATGTAAATGCTTCTGAAATGAAGGATGCCGCAGCACAGTCAGTAGTGGTGTCCAAGGGCATAGAGGGCTTATCAAAGCTGTTCACATACCGCACGGACGAGGAGATAGAAGAAATTGTGGACCTGCTCACAAAGGGTGAGACCTTCGAGGGCCATGCTGCACTTGTCGTTGTCAATGATGTGGACCTGTCAGCACTTACAGCATCGGCAAAATCAGCGAGAAGCTCAGCCGCTACGCCGACAGACCTCTCAGACGCGGGCCTCTCGGCCGCAGACCTGCAAGCCGCAGATCTGCTCGATGCCATGGGCATTGATCCGGACGACACTCAGCGCATCAACAAGGTCAAAGAGGCGGAGGCACTGATCAATGCCGGCGAGGTCCTTTTTGAGGATGAAGAGGAGAAGGTAAAGATAATCTCTGTCTATAACAATAACCGTGCCGCAAAGTACCTTGTCAGGGTGCTGCTTGCAGATCCCAGGGTCGTTTCTGCGGAGCCGAATTATGTATATGATGCCGGAGATGCCCTTTCGTCTGTAACCTCCACCGGCTTCACAGAGAACCCGTCCGGCAGCGACTTAAGTGCCGGGAACGCTGCCGCAGCCGCTGCATCAGGCGGCACCGTCCTTTCAGTAGATCCTTCCGCAAGCTCTGCCGACAGCTCCGTCCTCGCTGCTGTTACTTCCGGCAGCTCTGCCGGCAGCTCGGCAGGCGGCGTGCTTAGTGCTTACGGCGACATTACCCACTTCCAGTATGCATATGCTTCAAATGCTGCCGATATATTAGCTCTTAACAGGAATTATTCGCAGTCTGCTACGGCAGATTATATGGATATAAAGGAGGGCAACAACATTCACCTCGAAGACTGGTCGGACGGAGACATTAATAGTGAGGGCGTTATCGCCATTGTCGATACAGGTGTGGATTATACCCATCCGGATCTTAAGGATGTCATGTACCATTTTTCACCGGAGCTGCAGAAGCAGTTAGGCTGCACCGAATTCGGAAAGGCACCGGTCGATCCTGATCTTAAGGATGATCCTATGGATGACCTTGATCACGGTACCCATATTGCCGGTATCATTGCCGGAAGCTGGGATGGTCACGGAGTGAGCGGTGTTGCCAATGGCGCCAAGCTTATAGCGGTCAAGGCAGCGACCAGGTTTGGTACACTTAAAGCAAAGGACACCATTGCTTCATTCAATTTTGTGCTTGAGGCCAAGAAGGCCGGAGTTGATATCAGGCTGATCAATTATTCGGCTGCTACTTTGACACCTGCGTGCCTGCCTGTCATAAATGCGTTGGGAAAGGAAGGCATACTTATTATACAGGCAAGCGGAAATGATGATTTGAATGTTGATGTATCATATCCGCAATATGATCAGCTTTATAATAATCCATATATTATTAAAGTAAATTCAAGCAATGTCCTGAGGGACAGGATGCAGCTTTCGACTAAAGTCGGCAAGGCAACTGAAACACTTGGTTCAAACTATGGTTTAAAGACAGATATATTTGCTCCCGGCCAGGACATGGTTTCAGCGATTACTCTACATAGAGGAGACTATGTTGAAAATGAATTCCAGAGGTACTATCCGGCGGCCGATCCTGACGCAATCGCAGCGGATAGCTTTGATTTTACTTCAGCCGGCAGGTATGGATCAGCTTACAATAAGGACTACAAGGGCGTAAAGGTATTTGCCGATGCCGAGTATGACAGTACAAATAAGCAGTGGAAGTTCAAGGATGCCGCAGGCAGCTATACGGATAAGCCTATAGGCAGTGCCGACAGTAATTACTGCTATGACGACCTTGGCGGAAGCCTCAGGATAGATGCTGCGGACATGAAGACGGAAGGCACCGGAAAAAGCTTTGTAATGGCTGTCCCTGCAGATGCCACAGATGCAAATGAAGCAAAGGTGAAGCTTGCAGCATTCGGACTTTGAACCGGCGGTTCATCCGCGTCTCCGACGGTAACAGTAAAGGGCATTGTGTCCTTAAATACCAGGACGCTCCCATTTGATGTTTCGGGAAAAGACAATTATTATCAGGCGGATTACAGCACTTATAAAAAATCAGGATTTACTCTGATCCAGAAAACAGTTGATGCTGCCGGCACAGGCAGTGTATCCGGATATCTTCTTTTCCGTGTAACGATCGGAGGGACTGATGTTTCCAACACCTCGGTTTATATAGATGCAGTCGGAGCAGGCTGCAATCCGACACCTTATGGTATTGCTTCCGGTACATCTCAGGCGGCACCGGTGGTCGCAGGAGCTGCGGCTGTTATAGCATATCGCAATAAGGACGGAGAGCTCGCAGGCTTAAGCGGATCTGAGTATGCGCTTAAGTTAAGGGATCTGATTCTCGCAAGCTCCACCAAATATAAGAACTTTGAGGGGCTCTGTTCCACAGGTGCGCAGCTGGATCTGACCGCGGATACTTCCGTTACGCCGGTTATCTCGGATATATATTTTGGGGAATCAGAGACTGAGCTGATGATCGAGGGAATCAATTTCACCGACTTTGGAGAACTGACGGCGGATAGGCTTGATTTTGATGTTGTTTCGTGGACGGACAATAAAATCGTTTTAATGCTTTATGATGTACCTGCCTTCCTTCAGTATCGTTTTGAGCTTACAAACAGCTATGGCGAAAGCTTTGCAAAATATTTTACTGTAGATAGCATATTACAGCCGGTTTATGAGTTTAACATACCGTTTGACGGCACGACGACCGATTATTATGATTCTCTTCTGTACGGATTTTCTCTCGGATTTTCTAATATGATGGATGTTACGTCAAATGTTTCTTTCCTCAATTTGAATAATCGTATGTATCTTAAGGCTCCTGACAGACTTTATGTATGCGATGGAGAGAATGCTTCGCTTACGGAGGTAATGTTCCAAAAGGACGATTGTCTGTTCGGATGCTGTTCGACCGGCAGTGAACTGTATTTTATATTAGAAAAGGCGTACAGCAATGAGTATTATCTGGTCAGATATGATGCATCGGGTACCATGACCAGGAAACTGCTGAACATGGGTCCGAATGTGAAATTCATACGAGATGGTTTCATGCTGTATTTTAACGGCCTGTTATATTATTTCGGAGAGACTGATAATCCTGTTGTTTATGATGTTCCGACAATCAAAATCGATCCTGTGAAGCTTACGACAGAGTCACTTAATAACAAAATTATCGTGCCGGATGACAGTAAAGCAAACAGCAGTACGCTTCCGCTTACTTTTAAGGACGGATTCCAATACAGAACCGGAGTGTTCAGAACGGAAAGCGGCGGCAGGAGGCAGGCACTTCTGAAGTTCAGTGCCTCAGATAACGGCGGATTTAAGTATGAGGATGTTTCGTATATAGTTCCGGCCGGAAAGACTACGGATAAAAGCCAGATCTACTATGCGGCTGTTCAGACGGATGACAGTCTGATCATAGCAGGACTTCGTTCTGATAATACAACGGATACATGGGTGTTTAAGGATGGTGAGCTTAAGGCATATCCAAGGTCAGCCAGCCTGGGAGATCTTTATTTGCAGTCTGCAGGTTATTCAAACGGGTATCTGTATGTTATCGGAAGATCCGGTGAAGAGCCGGAGGGCGTGATCCTGAGGGCTACGAATATTCTTGCTAATATGCCTAACCCGGATCCGCCATTTGATCCTCCTCAGCCTATACCGGACTATTACGATTACGGCGACAGTGACAGCAGCGAAGGCTATGCGGAGCGTATCATAGATTATAATGGCGCGGATTCATACCTGCCGGGTTACGGTGTCATCGGAATCGGCGACGGCAGTACTGGTTTTGTCGACATGAGTTACGTTGGCATGAATTACGTCGGCGTTGGCACTAATGTTTTCCCGGTCGGCCCGGGCTATGATCTATTGGGCATGCCCGGCGGCAGTCAGGCAGGCAGCGGAAGCGGCAACGGCGACGGCAGCGGAAGCGACGGCAATCAGGTGACAGGCGGAATCCGCTACATAGGCAGCATGCCATATATCTACTACGATCCCGCAGGCAGCTGGGTAAAGGACAGTGTCGGCTGGATGTATTCACTGACTACCGGCGCATCCCACACCGAAGATTACATCAAAAATGCGTGGGCCTATGTCGGAGGAAAGTGGTATCACTTTGATGAGAGAGGCTATATGCAGACAGGCTTCATCAAGGACGAAGTCCAGGGCGCTGCTGCTGCAAAGTGGTACTACATGACGGCGGACGGCTCTATGGCTAAGGGCCTTATCGAGCCTAGCGACGGGTATCTCTACTACATGAGTCCTGTTAATGGAGTCATGCAGACAGGAAGACTTACGATAGACGGCACGGAGCGGCACTTCCGCTCAGACTTCCCGTCTGCGCCGACCTACACCCGCGATCCGGCGAGCGGCATCTACATTCGCAACAGCGTGGACGACATCCCTTACGGCGCAGCGATCAAACGCTAAAGCCGAAGCCGGGCGTGCTTTGCATTTATATATCTGACAAATAAACAAAGTAGGAGTTTTATTATGAAGAAGGTTCTGAAATACGGTTACAGGCGGTTTGTATCTGCGGCGCTTGCTGCGGTGCTGACTCTTTCACCGGTGATGCAGGCGACACCTGCAGGCGAGCTTATTAGCTTTGCGGCCTATGCCGACTCATCCTCAGCGTATAGTGCTGCCAGCCCGACCAATATGAAGCCGGACGCGGCAGGCACAGCCTCTGCAGGTGTGACGGCACAGGGAGAGGACCCGGCTGCCGCAGCTGAGTCCGCGGAGGACAGGGTCATCGTTGCCACGGCGACGGACATGATACTGCCGCAGGGCAGCGCTGCCACGCCGACAAATATGGCAGAACCGGGCGCCATTGCAGGTACAGGCCCGCTCGCGGGAAGCGAGGCGGTGATCTTCAGCCAGTCCAAGACTATAGGCGATGTGACGATCATGGTAGACGCTCCGGCGGGAGTATTCCCGGCGGGTTCGGAGCTTTCGGTAAAGAAGATACTTAGCTCCGGAACCAAGCGCCGCATAAACGACGCGATAGACATCGCAAAGGAAGAGCTTGCTGCAAATGATGACAGCGCAGTTTACGACGATGGCTCTGACGCGTCCGCTGCTTCAGGCGTTGCTGCTTCCTATATATATGACATCAAGGTCTTAAAGGACGGAGTGGAGATAGAGCCTATCACATCGCTTGGCGAAGTGCAGGTTTCATTTGCATTCGCAAAGACACCTGAGGGCGCAGGCCTCACTGCTGACATCTACCATGTAAAGGGCAGTGCTGAGGATGACACCCTCGTTGCCGAGCAGCTTGAGAGCTTTAAGGAAGAGACCAGTGCTGCAGAATTTGCCGAGAACACAAGACTGCTCAATCTTGTAGCCTCGGCAGAGGCGGAGGCCGCGCTCAGCATAGATCTCGCTGACAGCACCACACCGGCATCGGAGCCCGCAGGCAGCACCGCAGAATCCGGCGACACAGCGTTTGTAATAGCAGCCTCTACAGACAGCTTCTCCTACTATGTCGTAGAGTTTACCTATGGCGAGCTGCAGTACGTGCTGCAGGGCGAGGCTTCAGTATATCTCGCGGACATCCTCAAGGCCCTCGGCATTGCGGGCAATGCTGACAACACAGCAGACAGCGTTTCAGTTTCAGATGAGACTCTCATCGGCATCAATCAGGAAACCAATGAGGCCACAGGCCTTACGGACTACCGCATAACCGCGCTCAAGGCATTTACCACGAACGAGTGGATGAAGGCCGTGGTGGGAGATATCACCTATACGATCATACTTACGGACTCACAGGACGTAGGATACTTCAGCGTGGACGGCGGAACGCTGGGCGTGGACTATAAATATGAAACGCAAGCATTTGGCAAGGGTAAGAGCTTTGGAACACTGAGCATACTTACGGATAAGCAGCTTACCATAAGCGGCTTCGCGGAAATTGCGAGCGTAGACAGGATACTGGTAACGACGGGTCATGATGCGAACATCACGATAAAGGACCTCAATCTAAACAATAAGGGCCTCACGGATTCATCAACAACGCTGCAGCTTAGAAATACGTTAAAGCCCCTGTTCGAGATTGAAGATGGCTATACCAACACGGTAGAGCTCAAGGTGGAGGGGAAGAATACATTTTTCCAGGATGCGATCCAGACTGCTGCCTTGTGCAAAAATGGTCTGAATGGTACGCTCCATATAACAGGCTCCGGATCGCTTAATATCGATTTTGGTGATTATGCCATGTATGGCGCCGCGATCGGCTCCACCCGGACTGACTGTGCTAATATCATCATCGAGATGGATAGTACCGGATCGATAGTTGCTCATTCTTCTGCTTCAGGCGCAGTTATCGGTTCAGGCGGCTTCAGCGGCACTGCGGCTAGTACAACTAAGAATATTGAAGTCAGAAGAGGTAATATTAAGGCATATCCGATTCACTATGGCGCCGGTATAGGCGGAGGAGACAACGGAAATGCTGATGGCATTAAGATAAGCGGCGGAACGGTAGAAGTAATTGGATGGAAGAACGGCGGCGCCGGTGCCGGAATCGGAGCCGGAAGATACGGAAATGCATCCAATATCGAAATCAGCGGCGGAACGGTTACTGTTACGCAAAGCCCATTATAAAATCTGGCGGTGAAAAGCGGAGGTGCCGGAATCGGCGGCGGCAGCGTCGATGGGGACAGCACTGGAATCAAGCTCGGAGACTTCGGCAGTAACGGCTGCGCAAGAAACATCACCATAAGCGGCGGAATCGTGAACGTAAACGGCTGTGACGGCGCGGCAGGTATCGGTGCGGCCCTGAACGGCATCGCTGAAAATATCACCATCAGCGGAGGTTCGGTAAGGGCAGTCGGCGGCTACAACGGAGCCGGCATCGGCGGCGGCAGCAGCGCACGTAAGGTAAACGGCAGCTACACGGTACAGGAAACCTGTAAGAATATCCGTATTATGGGCGGAGTGGTAAATGCCAAAGCCGGAAAAACCAAACAGCTTTCTGCTGCGCCTGACGATATCGGTGTCGGAGCCTATGGCGGAACATCAAATGTTCCGAAGGATAATTGCGGCAGCATAATCATAGACGGAGGCTCGGTAGTTGCAGGGTCTTTCAGTTCCGCGCCCGTAAATAGTGCCGGTTATAATGTCTATGACATCGCGCTGGATAATCCTAAGGATGAGGTCGTGTACTTTGATAATGCGAAGTATGACTATGCAAATCACAAGCCGGCAGCTGACTCTGCGGATGATTCTACGGTACTTCATGCCTACAGGCCATATAATGAGCCTATGAATATCGCGACTATGAGCAATCCGACCGTTGTAAGCTACGGCGCTGAGATAAAAGGAAGGTATTATTATCTGCCCGCAGAGTCCAGATGGGTGGCTTCGGCCAGGTATACGGTAAATCACTACTGGCAGAATATAAGTGACATTACAAAGTACGACCTCAATAAGAGCGAGATTCTGTATGGTGAGGTAGGAACTCCTACTCAGGCAGCGGCAACACCGGCCAAGGACATTCCAGCGTATTATGAGGCAAGAAGCTTCCAGCAGGCTGCAGTGGCAGAGGACGGCAGCACCGTGATCAACATTTACTATGATCTTAAGAAGTATTCGGTGCGCTTTGATACCAATGGCTACGGACAGGTTCCGGCTATCCAGTCTGTAGTTTACGGACAGAAGGCAGCTGATCCCGGAAGCCCGAAGACTGATGCAGTACCATATGAATTTGGCGGCTGGTACACGACGAGTGCCTGCACGACTCAGTATGATTTCAATACTCCGGTCACAGGCGACATCACTGTCTATGCACAATGGGCATCGGAGACCTGCACCATTAAGTTTGTGTCTCATACCGCAGTGACCCCGAGGACCAGGACCATTTACCTTATAAGCTCGGGCCTCCGTCAGCTTGAGGACCTTTATTCGGGCGAAATCCCGACCAGAAGCGGCTATACCTTCAGCGGCTTCTACACAGAGGAGGACGGAGCCGGCATTTGCTTCTATGACGCAAACGGCAAGGGACAGAACGTGCACCTTCAGACAGGCGGTATCATTACCGTGTATGCGTACTGGAAGGCAAATACATATACGATCAAGTTTAATAATGACACGGGAGATCATACGGCTGTTCCGGAGACCTCCACTGCCAATGCTGTCTTTGACAGGCTGATGCCGCAGGTAGTGGCACCGACCAGACCCGGCTATATCTTTGGCGGTTATTTCACACACGAGAATGGACAGGGCAGGCAGTACTATGCGGCGAGCTCGGTTGCGATAAGGAATATGGATGTCACCGCCCTCGATACGGATAAGATCCAGGACTACGGACTTTACGCATACTGGATCCTGAAGCCTAAGAATAAGCTTACCTTTGACAATGACGGCGGTACAGGCAGCGGCAGCCTGGTGCTTGAGTTTAGTGACAATGAGGAGATAAACAACCGGGTAAATCCGACTCCGACTAAATCAGGCTGTGAGTTCATGGGCTATTATTCGGGAAGAATGGGAACCGGAACGCAGTACTATGATAAGTACGGTGCTGTAGTGGAGGCTGCAAAGCCCTTTAAGATAAGCAAGGATACGACGCTCTATGCTTACTGGCAGTCAAGGTCCGTGACTATCACCTTTGATCAGGATGGCGGTAAAGACGGTACCGAGGAGATAACAGCCTATATCGGAGAAGTTCTTCCGGATATTACGGCGCCGACAAGGACAGGCTATACCTTTACCGGCTACTATACCGGAATTACTGCTACGGGCACTCAGTATTACAATGCTGACTGTGGCGGCAGCACTGTGCTTAAGCACGGCGCAGACACCGGTGAGCTCACACTCCATGCGAACTGGGCGGAGAACATAGTGACCGTAAACTTTTACGGAAACGGCGGAACGGGCGGACCGAATCCGGCGAGCTGGATTATAAAGGGATCGGAAGGGGCTGACAAGCAGGTGCTGCCTGACATCAGTGACCCATTGAAGTACAGCATACCAAGGAGACATAATTATAAATTCCTCGGTTACTTTGACACGCCGTACGAAAGCGGCGGCACCATGTATTATACAGATACTCTCTACGTTGCCGTGGGAAGGACTCTTCCGAAAAAGACGACCACGCTCAATCTCTATGCGAGATGGGAGCCAATGACTGAGAGTGTGGAGCTTTATCCAAATGGCGGAGAGTACAGCGACGGAAGCTCAGTCAAGAATGTTATTGGAACCGTAAATGTAGTGATGCCGACACTTGAAACAGATCAGATCCCGGTAAGAAAGGGCTACAATTTCGCAGGCTTTAACACTAAAGAAGACGGAAGCGGCACTTTGTTCTACAATGCCGACGGTCTCGGTACATTTGGGTTTGACGGAGTTACCAAAGCGTTCTACGCTCAGTGGACCCCGAAGACAAAGTATACCGTAAGCTTTGACGACCGCGGCGGAAGCGGCGGAGAAGCTCCTGTAACCCTTTACGAGGGCATTATAGTAGGAGCGGAGAAACCTAGTGTTAAGGTTCCGGACCGCCCGGGCTATACCTTCGGCGGTTACAATACGGCAGCCGATGGCAGCGGCAAGCTCTACTATGATGAGACCGGAAGTGCTACTGCGGCTGCAAAGGCTGCGGCTGCGGCTATAAGCAGCGACTTAACGCTCTATGCATCGTGGACGGCAAATAGCTATAAGCTGACTCTTGACCCGAACAATGGGAATGCCGGAAGGGCGACCATGGTAGATGTCACATATGGCGAGCAGGTTCCTGACCTTACTACTATCGGATCAGACTGGGCACCGACACGTGAAGGATATACCTTCGCTGGTTTCTATGAAAACCCTGACGGCACAGGCACCAGGTACTATACAGCTGACGGAACCGGAACCCAAGTATATGATCTTGATAATAACGGTGTAGCTTACGCACGATGGATCCAGATCCCTGCAGTCAATGTAATGTTTAATGACATGGGCGGTACAGGCGGACCCGGAAATGTATCGGCTACAAAGGGAAGCTTTCCTAAGAACCCTATCTTCCC
The DNA here is from genome assembly GCA_030531385.1 of Eubacteriales bacterium. Lineage (GTDB taxonomy): Bacteria > Bacillota > Clostridia > Lachnospirales > Lachnospiraceae > Avilachnospira. The sequence goes on along the minus strand of JAUNNP010000013.1, from coordinate 25,814 downwards.
ATTACCTGAGAAGCTAGGCTATAGCTTTACAGGTTACTATACAGACACAGCTGCAACTGCGGCAAATCAGTATTATAGGGAGGACGGATACCAGGCAAGCGGTGCTGCTGAGGTAAACAGCGACATCACCCTTTATGCGGGCTGGAAGGCTGATACCTACAAGCTTACGCTTAACGCGAATGGCGGAACAGATGGAAATGTTACAGAGGTCAATGCGACCTACGGAAGTGCACTTAAAAACCTTACAACAGCCGGAGATCTTCCGATAAAGCCAGGCTATATCTTTATCGGATATTACACTTCGGGAAAGTTGTTCGAGGGAACACAGTACTATGACTCTACGGGTGCCGGCATTGGCATTTCCGAATTTACTGCTGACACCGAGCTTTTCGCACAGTGGATAGAGAACGACGTACAGATAAGCTTTGATAATAATGGAGGCACTGGCGGACCTTCCATTCCGGTGATTGGCCTTGCGGGCACGGATTTACCGGCTGTAGTGGACAGCACGGACGCGCCAATAAATGCTCCGTCAATGACAGGCTATAGATTTACCGGCTACTATGATACGGCCACAACTACAACGTACTATGTAGCCGAAAATGCAGATGGTACCGGCGCAATTAAGGCAGTATCAGGTGTGAAAGTACCTGAAGTTGACACGCTGATGCTGTATGCGGGCTGGGAGGCAAATACCTACACCCTGACATTTGATGCAAACAGCGGAACCTTACCGGAAGGCGTGACAAAAGTCGATGCGACCTATGGACAGCCTCTTGGAAATCTTACCAAGGCTCAGCTTCCGACCCGCACCGGTTACACCTTTGGCGGATACTACTCCGGCATAGACTCATCCGGCAATCCGACAGGCACACAGTATTACAGCGCTGACGGCAAAAGCACCTATGTGACAGCATTTACCGAAAACAGTACTGCCATCGCATACTGGGTCCCGATCCCGACAGTCACCATGAGCTTTGATAATCAGGGCGGAAGCGGCGGACCGGCAGCGGTACAGCTGGAAAAGGACAGTGTGCCTAAGGCTGATCTTGGCAGCATTCCGCAGAGGGCTAACTATACCTTCCTCGGCTATTATGACGGAACAGACACAAGCAAGGCAAAGAAGTATTACGGTGCGGACGGCAAGGTGACAACAGCTGCGGCGGCCACCGCGATAAGCAGTGACATCACGCTTTATGCTGCATGGAAGGGCATCACAGTGACGCTGACTCTTGATGATAACGGCGGCACCGGCGGAGATAGAACGGTCAATGTTGTATACGGTGAACCGCTTCCTAAGGTCACAGTTCCGACAAACGGAAACAAGGCCTTTATCGGATACTTCGATTCTCCTAATTTGTTTGAAGGTACCCAGTACTTTGGTTCCGAAGGCGAAGGATGGGGCTATTCAGAATTTACCGAAGATAAAACGCTCTACGCGCAGTGGGCAGATGTAGATATGCTCATCTTCTTCGACAACCTGGGCGGAGAAGGCGGATTAAGCGTTGAATTAGGCACACCGGGCCTTCCTGCACCGGTCGCTACGGACGTCTCGGGCAATCCGATAAAGGCGCCGACACTTACGGGCTATACATTTAATGGCTACTACGATATCGAGTTTGATGATAACTTCGAGTGGACATATGTATATTATTACACGGCAGACCCGTCGGATCCGACGGCGGCTCCGGTGCCGAACACGGCGTTTAAGCTTCCTTCAGGTTATGACACCCTGACGCTTTATGCGGACTGGGCTGTCATCACACATAAGCTTAAGCTTGAAATGGAAGGCGGCACGACGACCGCGGACACGGTAACAAGCCGCAATGCTTACTACGGAGAGTACCTTGAGGATATCGATGAGGCGGCGCTTCCGACAAAGGCGGGCTATACCTTCGGCGGCTACTACTCAGAAAAGAACGGACAGGGCATTCAGTACTATGGTCCTGACGGAGTTAATGATGTAATTTATGAGCTGGAGACTGATTCGACAGCATATGCATTCTGGTATGAGAACGGCTCTGCATTCATCACCCTTGACAGACAGGGCGGATTAGGCGGAGACGCATATACGCTCGTTACCCAGGATACCAGGCCGGCAGCAGCTATAGATCCTCCGACAATGACAGGCTACAACTTCCTTGGTTACTATGCAGAGGCATACGGGGAAGGCGTACAGTTCTATGATGCATCGGGAGCTGTAGCGGATTCGGCTCCGGTCGTTACGGATGACATGACGCTTTATGCTTACTGGCAGCCGAAGTCGACGACCATAAGCTTCGACCTTCAGGGCGGCGTAGGAGCTGTGGGCTCAGAAACCACAGAGGCTTACTATGGCCTTAATGCACCGGATGTCCCGGTACCGACCAAGCAGGGCTATGTATTCATGGGCTACTACACAGGACCTGACGGAACGGGAGTTCAGTACTACGAGGTCGACGGCGTAAGCTATGTGGACTGGGATATCCCGGATGCGACCATAACGCTTTACGCGCTCTGGTATGAGATTCCTGATATAAGCGAGATCATGTTTGTATTTAACGATGCAGGCGGAGCCATGTCCGGAACAGCCGAGCCTGTGATCATCCAGGTCGTAGATGGAGTGAGCGAGCTCCTTCCGGACCTTACAGCAGATAAGCTTCCGGTAAGGGACGGCTACACCTTCGGCGGCTACTATACGGCTGAAAATGGAGGCGGCGCGCAGTATTATGCGGCAGATGGCACAGCCAATAAGACTGTAAGCTTTACAGCAGGCGGCAGCGTGATAACACTTTACGCATACTGGATCGCTGTACCGGCTCCGACACCGCCGACACCTCCTGCACCTGTTCCGTCATCCGGCGGCGGATCGTCGGGAGAAAGCAGTACGATTGGCAACGCAGAGCGTATAATCGGACCTATGGGCGATACGAGCATATCCGGAGTGAACGGTGAATGGAAGTTCATACCGGGACTCATGATAGGAAACGGCCTGAGAGTGATCGACGGAACAGCTTACCTTCCTATGGGCAGCGCTGCTTCGCCGCTTGCAGGCACCACGGGTTACAGGCCTGACGGAAGCACTGTTGACGGCGCATGGCAGTACCTTGTTGGCGGAGAGCCTTACAACAAGGGCTGGCTTAAGGTTTACAATCCTTATGCGCATGCGGAGCTTGGCCAGCATACTAGCGGCTGGTTCTACTTCGGTGAGGATACCCTCATGAAGACCGGATGGTTTACCAACGCCTACGGCAACACCTTCTATCTCAATAGGAGCTCTGACGGAACTCTCGGAGAGATGGCAACAGGCTGGAGAGAAATCGACGGCGCTATGTACTTCTTTGAGGACGGCACCGGCAGCACCGACCTGAACCTGCTTGGAGTGCTCTATAAGAACATGACCACACCTGATGGCCACAGGGTGGATGCAGACGGAAAAAGAATTGATATTTAATAATAAGGGTGTCAGGGGGACGGTTCTTTTGACACCCCGTGACACCCCTCTGACACTCTATTTTACTGAAGCACTACTGTTTTGGTAAAATATAGTTTGCGAAGGTCGCTTATATCCCACTACCCAAGGGTAGTGGGTTTTAGGCTCCCAAATTATAAAAATCCCGCGGGAAAGTCCCGCGGGATTTTTGAATATTTAATTGCCCTGCAAGATAGCACCCGTATTGGCACCGCATACAACAGAAGCGTAGCGCTTTAAGTAGCCTGTGAGAGGCTTCTCGACAGGCTTCCAGCTCTTTTTACGCTCTGCGAGCTCCTCATCGGAAACACGGAGATTGATGCTGTAGTTGTTGATGTCGATATCAATGATGTCGCCGTCCTTAATAAGGCCGATAGGACCGCCCTGTGCAGCCTCCGGGCAGACATGTCCGATAGCGGCGCCTCTTGATGCGCCTGAGAAGCGGCCGTCAGTGATAAGAGCGACAGAAGAGCCAAGTCCCATTCCGACAATGGCTGAGGTCGGGTTCAGCATTTCACGCATACCCGGGCCTCCCTTAGGTCCCTCGTAGCGGATAACGACAACGTCGCCTGCCACGATCTTGCCGCCCTTGATAGCGGCGATAGCGTCCTCCTCGCCGTCGAATACTCGTGCGGTGCCGGTGTTCTTAAGCATCTCAGGAGCAACAGCCGAACGCTTTACGACGCAGCCGTCCGGAGCAAGGTTTCCGTGAAGGACAGCAAGTCCGCCTGTCCTGGAATATGGATTATCAATAGTGCGGATGACGGCGGGGTTGCGGTTTTCAGCATTTGCAATATTCTCGCCTACAGTCTTGCCTGTAACTGTGATGCAGTCGAGGTTGAGCAGACCGAGCTTGCTGATCTCCTTCATAACTGCATAGATGCCGCCGGCCTCGTTGAGGTCCTCCATGTAGGTCGGGCCTGCCGGTGCGAGATGGCAGAGGTTAGGAGTCTTCTCACTGATCGGATTGGCCATGTCGATGTTGAGGTCAACACCTGCCTCATGAGCGATAGCCGGAAGATGAAGCATGCTGTTTGTTGAACAGCCGAGAGCCATATCCATGGTGAGCGCGTTGCGGAAAGCCTTCTCAGTCATGATGTCGCGGGGGCAGATGTTATTCTTTACGAGTTCCATGATCTTCATGCCCGCATGCTTTGCGAGGATGAGACGCTGTGAATATACAGCCGGGATGGTACCGTTGCCCTGAAGTCCCATGCCGAGCACCTCGGTAAGGCAGTTCATGCTGTTTGCGGTATACATGCCTGAGCAGGAGCCGCAGGTCGGACATACATTGTCAACAAACTCCTGAACGCCTTCTTCTGAAAGGGTGCCTGCGGCATGTGCGCCGACTGCCTCAAAGATGCTTGAAAGGCTGCGCTTCTCGCCTGCAACATGGCCTGCGAGCATCGGGCCGCCGCTTACAAATATAGTAGGAATGTTAAGACGGGCAGCTGCCATGAGGAGACCCGGAACATTCTTATCGCAGTTCGGGATCATAACGAGTCCGTCGAACTGGTGCGCAAGTGCCATACACTCTGTGGAATCCGCGATAAGATCACGTGTAACGAGAGAGTACTTCATTCCGATGTGTCCCATCGCGATGCCGTCGCAGACAGCGATTGCCGGGAATTCAACAGGTGTTCCGCCTGCAAGCTCAACGCCGCGCTTTACTGCTGCGCAAAGCTTATCAAGATGCATGTGACCCGGTACGATCTCGTTGTATGAGCATACGACACCGATAAGAGGCCTCTCGAGCTCCTCGTCGGTCATGCCGAGAGCACGGAATAAGGACCTTGCCGGTGCCTGCTGCATGCCGGCCTTAACATTATCACTTCTCATTATAAAAGCTCCTTTGATATATTTGTGGATTTGGATTGCATCTAAGCATTAAAACATTCATAAAGGAAAATGTCAACCTGTCTGTATTACTTGATTTTATCCAGAATATCCTGATATGCCGCGAGAGAAGAGCCCTCGGAAGAGGCATTGTTATAGAAATAATCAAGTGCGGCCCTGCGGCAACTTTCAACATGCACCCGCATCAGTTCGGCGGCCTTTTCCACATCCTTGTCAATAAGCGCGTCAAGGATCTCGATATGCTCAGCCTTGGCGTCATGTATCTGTACCTGGTTTTGCTTGCTGGAAATGATAACTCGCGTATTGTCTTCAAATACACGTTTCATCATGTCTATGATATATCTGTTGCCGCAGTTTTCTATTATATAAAGATGCATTGCGGTATCGAGTCTGAAACTGTTCTTTATATCCTTGATATCACCGGCAAACTTCTCCCTTAATAAATAGAGCGACTCCTCAGGGATGCGGCCAGCGGTCATCCTTACGGCCATAGGCTCTATTTCAAGACGGGTCTGAAATATCTGCTGAACATCACTGAGTGAAATGTCAGAGACATATATGCCTTTCTTAGGAACGACCTTCACAAGCTGGTCGATCTCAAGTCTGCTTATAGCTTCACGGATGGGAGTGCGGCTGCAACCAAGCTCCTCGGCGAGCATTGCTTCATTAAGAAATGAACCCGGAGCATAAACGCAGTTGATAAGACGCTCCTTTAAGAGCTCATAAGCCTGATTTTTAATATTGCTGTTTGATTTTGTCATTATAAATATCGTCCTTCAATACCTGATGTATACAACAAGTTCATTGTACAGCATCGAGAAGCAAATATCAATATATGTTAACTTGTTAACAAATTATAAAACAAGGCCAATATTATTGTCGTTTTGCACAATTGAAACCGTAGTCAATCTGTTGTATACTTCATGTGTGCATCAGAGGATGCAACGCACATACATATCTCAATATTCATGAGGAGGAATAATTATGAAGAAGATGTCACTTGCTCTGGCACTGTTAATGGCAGCTGGCCTTACAGCATGCTCAGGCGGAACCGAGACTGCAAGAACCGAGACTCAGGCAGCAGCACCTGCAGCAGCAGCCACAACAGAGGCAGCAGCTCCGGCAGCAAACAGCAATAAGGTAAAGAAGAATCCTTATACAGAGGATATCAAGATCGCCTACATTGCACATGACTTAAGCACACCTAACAACCAGGCATGGTTAGAGGGTATCGAGAGAGAGTGCGGATCATGGGATAATATCACAGTTCAGGCATTCAACGGAGAGAGCAGTGCCGAGACTCAGGTAACTATCATGTCAGATGTTATCAACCAGAAGTATGATGCGGTTATCCTCCAGTGCTCAGACGGAACAGCTCTTGCTCCTTCAGTTGATGAGGCTGAGGCAGCAGGCATTCCGGTTATCACACTTAACCTTGATGCATATACTACACACAGTGCACTTGTTATGGCGGTTGACTTTGATGCCGGCCGTATGATCGCTGATGAGATGGCAAAGGAGATCGGTGGCAAGGGTGATGTTGTTATCATCCAGGGTGTTGCCGGACTTACAAGAACAGATAACCTTGAGAAGGGCTTCCGTGACACGGTTGCAGAGAAGTATCCTGACATCAAGATCCTCGACGCGCAGTCAGCTTCATTTGAGAAGGAGACAGCTATCACCGTTATGAACAGCTTCCTTCAGAACTATGACAAGATCGACGGCGTATTCTGCATCAACGATGCTATGGCTGAGGGCGCAGCACTTGCAGTTCAGTCAGCAGGCCGTCAGGGCGAGATGGTCATCTGGGGCGCAGACGGTGAGTCTGATGCACTTGCTATGATCGAGAGCGGAGATATGACAGGAACCATTTATACAAACAGCTGGGACGAGGGCTCTACAGCAGCCAAGATCGCCCTTCTTATGGTTGGTTCAGAGTATGATTCAGCAGTCCTTACAGAGACTCCTGAGGTTATCATGGAGCCTATCGTTGTAACAAAGGATACAGTAGGAAGCATTGCTCCTGAGGATCGCTGGTAATTAAACGATACCCTTGAAAAACTATTTATAGTTTTTTCTTCAAAATAGGAGGGGATGGGAGAGCAATCCTGTTCCCTCCTGTTTTACCCGGAGGAAGCCTTTTAAAAGGCACAAACAAAATACAATTTCCTAAGGCGCATTCATTGGGGGAATGAAATGAAACAGACGACGATCAGAAGATTGATCTCACTGGGAATGCTGATAGTGCTTGTTGCTATGTTTTCCGCTTTAAGCAGCTATTACCTGAGTGCAGGCAATCTGTTAGAAATAGTACGTGACGCAGCGGTGGCCGGCATTATTGGTGTTGGTGTCACTTATGTAATAATTACAGCCGGCATCGATCTGTCTACCGGAAGCTGTATGGCTCTGGTAGGCATGGCAATGGCAAACATTTACAAATATACCTTGCTGCCTATCTGGCTGATGCTTATTATCGGTATTCTTGTAGGACTTCTGGCAGGACTTTTCAACGGTTTTGTTGTGGCGAAGCTTCACCTTCCGGAGTTTATTGCGACACTGGCCACCATGGGCATTTTCAGAGCTCTTACCTATACCATAGCCATCAGGGATGCAGGCGGAGTTATAACCAGCCAGCCTATGACTTATTCTACCTTCGCAAGGCTTGGAGGCAGCATCGGCGGCATTCACATTGTTTCAATAGTATTTATCATATTTGTTATCGTGGGACAGATAGTCCTTAAGAAAACGAGATTCGGAACAAACCTTTACGCAGTCGGAGCAAATCCGAAGGCAGCAGAGCTTTCCGGAATCAACATTGCCAGAACACGCATCATGGCTTACATGGTAGTTGGCTTCTGCGCAGCGGTCGGAGCTATCTTTACAACAGCAAGACTGCAGAGCACCACAGCTCTTCTCGGAAGCGGCTTTGAGTTTAACCCTATAGCTGCAGCTGTGGTTGGCGGAGTATCACTTTCAGGCGGATATGGCGATATCATAGGAACATTCATTGGTGCTTTGTTTATGGCAGCCCTCGATAATGGCGTACTTAAGCTTCACATGAACACGGCTTACCAGTATGTAATCAAGGGAGCTATCATTATACTGGTAGTTATGTTTGATGCCTGGTACAACAAGAGAATGGAAAAACTGGCCCAGGAGCGTAGTGCAAAGGAGGCTGTGAACGAATGAGCGAGACAATTTTAGAAGCAAGAAATATATATAAGAGCTTCTCAGGCGTTCCGGTACTTCAGGATGTGCGCTTTGAGGTAAAGCGCGGTGAAGTCCATGCGCTTATGGGTGAAAATGGTGCGGGCAAATCCACACTTATAAAGATTATTACCGGAGTTTATACCAAGGATTCAGGCAGCATTCTTTGGGAGGGAAAAGAGGTACAGATCAACAATTACAATGAGTGTCAGAAATTGGGAATGGCCTGCATTTATCAGGAGCTTTCCGTTATTCCTTCACTTACTGTAGCCCAGAATGTATTTCTTGGACGCGAACCCAGAAAGCTTGGCATCATCGATCATAAGAAGATGAATGAGATGACTAAGGAATTGATAGATCAGTATGATTTCCCACTTGATCCTACTACACCTGTCGCTAACCTTGGCATAGGCTTAAGACAGCTTGTTGAGATACTTAAGGGACTTTCCTGTAATTCCAGGCTTCTTATCATGGATGAGCCTACAGCTTCACTCAGCGGTAAAGAGGCTGAAAGCCTTTTCGGTATTATCAGATCACTTAGAGAAAAGGGCGTTTCCATCATCTACATTTCACACAGACTTGAGGAGGTATATGCTCTTTCAGACAGACTTACCATCCTTCGAGACGGCAAGAATGCAGCGGTGCTTGAACATGATGAGATCGAGCCGAAGAAGGTCATCCAGACCATGATAGGCAAAGTCGTTGATGAATCCGCAGGCTCAAGCAAGGAAATGAAGAGCAATGACAATGAAGTCGTACTGGATGTCAAGGACATCTGCGATGAGCTAGGAATGGTAAAGAATGTCAGCTTCCAGGCGCATAAGGGCGAGATCCTCGGCTTTGGAGGACTTATAGGAGCGGGACGTACCGAGCTTGTAAGAGCTATCTACGGCATCGACCGCATGAAGAGCGGCACAGTTACCTTAAATGGCGAAAAGCTTGATCCGTCACCAAAAAGAAGCATCAAAGCCGGATTTGGCTTTGTTCCGGAGGACAGAAGAGGACAGGGCTTCATTCCGCTTCTTTCCACAGTTAAAAATGTTGCACTCACAAACTATGACATTATTCCGAAAAACGGACCGGCGATCTCTGACGCAGCTGAGCTTGAGAGCGGAAAGAAGGCAATACAGCAGATAGATATCCGCCCTTCGGATCCGCAGAAGCAGGTAGGCCTCATGAGCGGCGGAAACCAGCAGAAGGTCGTTCTTGGAAAATGGCTTATGCGTGATCTTAAGGTACTGATCGTCGATGAGCCTACAGCAGGTATCGACGTAGGCGCTAAAGCAGAGATTTATCGCATCCTGGAGGATCTTGCGCAGAGCGGAGTTGTTGTTATACTGGTATCTTCTGACTTACAGGAGCTTATCCGTGTATCACACAGGATCCTTGTTATGAGAAAGGGCTCAATTATTAAAGAATTTAAGAGTGGTGTTGTTACCCAGTCAATGGTACTTGAGGCAGCATCGGGAATTATTGATGATAAGGAGGAGGCAGTATGAAGATAAATTTAAGCAAATTCAGCAAGCCGATCATTCTTGTGGTTTTCATGCTGGTACTTACCATACTCCGTCCGAACAGCTTCCCGACCATAGGCAACCTGTCTAATGTGCTTTGGTCGATCTCTGTTTACGGCATCATGGTATGCGGAACGATTTTCGTATTCCTGATCGGCGGCATCGACCTTTCGATAGGAAGCCTCTGCGGTTTGTGCGCAGTTACGGTAGTCATGATAATCCGTTCCTTTGATTACTCAAATACAGGAGTCATTCTGGGAATACTGGCAGCGCTCGGCGTTGGCATAGCGGCAGGACTTTTCCATGGAATAATCATTACGACCTTTCATGTTCCGGCCTTCCTCATCACATTTGCCACCCAGACGATATTCCTTGGAATGTCAATGATCCTTACAAACAACAAGATCTTAAGCTGCCTGCAGCCGGAGCTCTTTACCGCGATCGGAATGAAGAAAATATTCAGCTTCCCGATACCAATCTACATTATGATCATCATAGCTGCGATAAGCTGGTTTTTGTTAAGTAAGACCGAGATCGGACGATATACCTACGCAGTAGGTGGAAATGCTTCCGCATCAAGACTTTCCGGTATCAGCGACAAGGGCATCACCATCATGGCTTATGTATTTTCAGGTTTCACGACTGCTATCGGCGGAATCGTGCTTGCATCAATGACACAGCAGTGCATGGCATCTACCGGAAGCGGATATGAGACTGAGGTTATTACCGCAGCCGTTATTGGCGGCGTAAGTCTTCTTGGCGGTGAAGGAACAGTATCCGGAGCATTGTTCGGAGCTATTCTTATCGGACTTCTTAACAATGGACTTAACCTTATGAGTGTTCCTTCAACAGAGCATGGCCTTGTAAAGGGAATCGTAATCATTGCGGCTGTAGCATTTGACGCTCTGCAGCATCAGGATAAGTTCAAGGCATGGCTGAATAAGTTTAAGGTTAAGAAGGATACCGCGACAGCCTGATAGTGGACAATAAATGTCAGACACAGACCGATCAGAAGACTTGATGAAATAGCAGGCACGACAGGTGCCGAAGGAGGCAACTTCAATGAAAAAAATAGATGCACATCTGCATTTGGCAGAGGTACTTGCAGGCTACTGCAGAAGGGGAGAGCTTCGCGCTATAGGCGGCGGCAAGGCTGCCTGGGGAAACGGCGAGGAGTTTCAGCTGATCCCTCCGGAGCTTGGCGATACCAATTTTACTGCTGAGCAGGCCTTAAAGGTCATGGATGAAAATGATGTCGAGCGTGCGGTACTGATGCACGGAAGTATGTATGGCTTCCAAAACCGTTATCATGCAGAGCTTATAAAGAAATATCCGGACAGGTTCTGCCCGTCATGCACCATAGATCCTTTCATGACAAACTATATGGATACAATGGAATTCTTCTTTGAGGAGCAGGGATTCCATCTTGCAAAGTTTGAGGTGAGCACAGGCGGCGGACTTATGGGCTGCCACGATCCGTTCGATCTTGCCGGCGAGAGAATGATGAATATCTACAAGCTCGTTGAAAAGCATAATGGAGTTGTGGCGCTGGATGTCGGAGACATTTCCATGCCGAGCCACCAGCCATGGTCAATAATGGAAGCGGCAAAGGCATGCCCGGATTTGAAATTTGTCGTATGTCACCTGCTTGCACCGACACGCGGATGGGAAAGAGAGTGGAAGCTTAGTCTTGAGCTTCTGAACCTTCCAAATGTATGGTTTGATATCGCGGCGCTTCCGAAGATCATGAGTCCGGATGTTTATCCATATAAGGAGACTTGCTCTTATCTGGCAGACGCTAAAAAGATCCTTGGTGCAAAGAAACTGCTTTGGGGTACAGATGCTCCGTTTGCGGCAACGCAGGACAGCTACACGCACCTCGCTGATTATCTCGAACACAATGATATATTCACAGATAGTGAGCTTGAGGATGTCTACTACAACAACAGTAAGGAAGTATATTTTTAAGGAGAGCTTTGGATGATCAGAACTAAGGAAGATGTAAAATCAACGAGAAAGCCCGCGCCGTTTAACGGTATCGGCGAGATCACAGTGCGTGATCTTCTCGAGGGCCCGGCTGAAATGTATGAAAAGGGCAGAGTATTCGGACATACAACAGTCTATCCGGGATCAAAGATCGGATATCATGTTCACAAGGGAGACTCTGAGACTTACTACATCTTAAGCGGAACAGCTAAGCTCTCAGATAATGGCAAGGAGACCATACTCCATGCCGGGGATGTTGCCTTTACCGGAGACGGTGAGGGTCACAGCCTTGAGTGTGTCGGAGATGAGCCTGTCGAGATGATCGCTTTGATTTTGTACCACTAAATTCGGAGAAATCCGTATCACAGTTGGGCAAAAGGTTTTTGAACACAACATCAAACCTAATACCTCGTTATATGATGAAAGACGCACCGTACATTGGTAAAACCTTTGTGCGGTGCGTCTTGTTTTTGATCAGATCTCATTTCCCGGGAACTTAGGGATGCCGTCAAAGCCTTTCTGGAGGTCGGCATCTGTCGGGATGTAGTCAGTCATGCTTCCGTTATGATACTGCTCATAAGCTACCATATCGAAGTAGCCTGTTCCGGTAAGGCCGAAGAGGATAGTCTTTTCCTCGCCTGTCTCTTTGCACTTAAGGGCCTCGTCGATAGCGGCGCGGATAGCGTGTGAGCTCTCAGGTGCCGGAAGGATGCCCTCTGTGCGCGCGAACATCTCAGCTGCCTCGAACACTGCCGTCTGCTCAACGGCCTTTGCCTCCATGAGACCATCGTGATAGAGCTGTGAAAGGATAGAGCTCATGCCGTGGAAGCGGAGACCGCCTGCGTGGTTCGGTGAAGGAATGAAGCTGCTTCCGAGTGTGTACATCTTAGCGAGCGGGCATATCATGCCGGTGTCGCAGAAATCATAAGCGAACTTTCCTCTGGTAAAGCTCGGGCAGGATGCCGGCTCAACTGCGATAATGCGGTAATCCTTTTCGCCGCGGAGCTTCTCACCCATGAACGGAGAGATGAGCCCGCCGAGGTTTGAACCGCCGCCTGCACAGCCGATGATAATGTCAGGAGTGATATTGTACTTGTCAAGAGCAGCCTTGGCCTCGAGACCGATAATTGACTGGTGAAGGAGAACCTGGTTCAGCACGCTGCCGAGAACATAGCGGTAGCCTTCATTGGAAGTGGCGACCTCGACCGCCTCAGAGATAGCGCAGCCAAGGCTTCCTGTGGTGCCCGGATGCTCGGCGAGGATCTTGCGGCCGACAGCTGTCTCCATAGAAGGTGACGGAGTAACGGAAGCTCCGTAGGTGCGCATTACTTCGCGGCGGAAAGGCTTCTGCTCATAGGAGACCTTAACCATGTAGACCTTGCAGTCAAGTCCGAAATATGCGCATGCCATGGAAAGCGCTGTGCCCCACTGGCCTGCACCTGTCTCGGTGGTAACGCCCTTAAGGCCCTGCTTCTTGGCATAATATGCCTGGGCAAGAGCGGAGTTGAGCTTGTGGCTTCCACTGGTGTTGTTGCCCTCGAACTTATAGTAGATCTTGGCCGGAGTGCCGAGCGCCTTCTCAAGGTGATAAGCACGCATGGTCGGTGACGGACGGTAGGTCTTGTAATACTCCTGGATCTCCTCCGGGATATCGATATATGCTGTATTATCATCAAGCTCCTGAGCGATAAGCTCCTCACAGAAGATAGGCGCGAGCTCCTCAGGCTTAAGCGGCTGAAGTGTGCCGGGGTTAAGAAGCGGTGCCGGCTTGTTCTTCATATCTGCGCGTACATTGTACCACTGCTTCGGGATCTCATCTTCGTTAAGGTATATTTTGTAAGGGATCTTAGTATTTACGTCGCTCATGATTATCCTCCTTGATAATAAGCTTTTATTTTTTTCTGATCATTTATTTCGGCCAATGCTGACGCCGGTGTTTATCCGGCCCCTGCATTTACCGTCGAGTGCTTTCAAGGAGACATTTTAGTGCTGGATATTGAAAAGTGCCAATGATATAATTAGGACAGTTAAGAAGTTTTTCTTATTACCGCACCCGATCTGCCGGAGAAACAGGAGGAAGAAATGAACCTGAACAGACTCGAATACTTCGTCAATGTAGCTGAGACCCTGAACTTTACCAAGGCCGCGGAGAAGTGCTTCATTTCCCAGACGGCGATGAGCCAGCAGATAAAGGCGCTGGAGGAAGCAGTCGGAGTTCCGCTGCTTATAAGGGATAAGCACCATGTCGAGCTGACGGCGGCAGGCAGGGTCTTTTTGAATGAGGCGCGCGGAATCCTCATAAGGAGCAATGAGGCCATGCGTCTCGCCCGCATTGCCTCCGAGGGCGCAGAGGGGAAGCTTTGCATCGGCTTTATCAGAGGGTATGAGCACAGCGACCTGCCGGAGATGCTGAGAGCATTTCATATGGCTTTCCCCAACATTTCCATATCGCTGCTTCGTGAAAACTCAAGCCCTCTGTATGACGCGATCGAGCAGGGAAAATGTGACCTTGCCTTCACGATCGCACCCTTCAGCAGGAAGGGCTCGGAGCTTGCACACCGCTATATTTCAAGCTATGCGCTGATGGCGGTCGTGTTTGAGGGACATCCGTTTGCCGATCGCGGCAGCATCAGCTACAGGGAACTGTCAGAAGAAAAATTTATAATAATGCAGCCGCAGGGGCGCCCGAGAGATGAGGCCGAGGAGGCCATGGTCTGCTATGAGCGCGGCGGCTTCTTTCCGGATATAGTTGCCTCCGAGGGCGAGTCGGAAACCGTCCTGGTCATGGTGGAGGCGGGGCTTGGCATCAGCGTCCTGCCCGAGTACATTCTGAGAAACAGGGTGCTCAGCCGCGGCCTTCGCAGCATTCCCATCCTGAAGGAGGATGGCAGCGCCGAGACTCTCGACTTTGAGCTCTGCCGGGCTAAGCAGCTCACACCCGCCGCCGAGAAATTCCTCGAGTGGAGCAGTAATTGGAAAATTGTCATACAAAGTTCATAAAGTGTTATGAAATGCCGCGCCGCGGTCTGATATACTTTAAAAGTGTCACCGGGACGGTTCCATTGACACTCGTGGAAAGGATATACACATGAAAAAGAAATTTTTTATACTGCCAATGCTGGCTGTGGCCACAGCGGCGATGACTATTACGGCTTTCGCTGACGGACCGGGGCCTGTTGACGCCGCGGCGGCAGCAGCGGCCAGGGCGGGACTTTATGCGGCAGCGCAGGCAGGCGCAGCAGCGGCTGATATCTCGGACATCCCTGGAGTAATCGATGCGGCAGCGCAGGCAGGCGGCAGCACCTACAGCTTTATCTCGGCGGAAGTTTCGGGAAAGAACTGCTGGAGAGCGTCGGACGGCGTGAGCTGTTATCTTGATGAGAACGGCAGGCAGGTCACAGGCTTTCGAAATATCGGAAGCGGCACCTACTACTTTGATCAGACGGGCGCGCTGAGGACCGGGTGGTTCCGCGCGAACGGACACTGGTACTATGGAAAGACGACCGGCATAGTCAAGGGCTGGCTGAGGATGTCGGGGGACGACTATTATTTCGATATTAATGACGGACATATGTTTGCCGGCGAATATGCACCGGACGGCAGGTATTTAAACAGCCGCGGGCAGTATGACCCGGATGCAGCAAAGGGCAGCTCGTCAGGCTCGACAAGTTCATATGACTACGCGGCCGAGTGGAGGAAGTATAGCGCTGAGCTCCGCTCGCAGTACAGCGGCGGGACGGCGGCGCCAAAGCTAAGCGGAGTCACCGTGGGGGGAATGCCGGCAGAATTTTACATGCTTTCGATCGCGGGAGAGACCTCGGGTTCGACAATTGTGTGCGGCGACCGCGGCAGGGCTTACGGCATGTGCCAGTTCGACTACCGCTACGATCTCACGGATTTCATGAAGTATGCCTACGATTCCAACCCGGCGCTCTGGTCGGGCTTTAAGAGCCTGCTCGGCTATAAGACGGGCGACGAGAACATGATAAACGATCCGCGCATCACCAATGCTTTTTATAAGGCAATGCTGACAAATTATCAGGAGGCTATGTCCACGCAGCTTCGCTTTTTCCGCATGCTTTACTGGGACGGCTTCGCAGAGAAGCTGAATGCGGCAGGCTTTGACCTGGACAGGCGGAATATAGCTGTAAAGGCAGCGATGCTGTCGGTCAACATCAACTGCGGCGCGCAGCCGAACCTCTTCATCGCGAATATGGATCCGTCCATGTCCGATATGGAAATGCTGCTCAAGGTCTACGAACTGAGGAACACGCTGCTTGCCGAGCAGATGGTGGGCTCCTACAAGAAGGGCACATCCACACGCTACCGCAAGGCGGAGCCGAAGATGGCTCTCGACCTCATGTACGGCAAGATCGATCTCGATTCCGTGCGCGATTACGGCGGCGGAGTTGAGTGGCGCGGCAACATTTTCGGCAGTCCCGATGTCGCCGACTACGTCCAGAAGGCTATCGCCACGGCCGCGGAGCTCAACGGCCTGCTGCAGTAACATCATCTGTTTAATTTAAATATCAACTTGAAAATATATCGCTGCAGAGATATAATAAATATATCGCTGCAGCGATATATTTGTATAAAGAACTATTGTTTCCGGAAAAACTAAAAGTGACAGGGATGAAGCTATGACATTCAAACTTTACCACGGATCGGAAAAAATTATAGAGAGACCGCAGTTTGGCTTAGGCAGCATTGCCAATGATTATGGAAGGGGCTTTTATCTTACTGAAAGTCCAGAGCTTGCCGGCGAATGGGCATGTAAGAATAACTGTGATGGCTTTATTAATGCCTATGAGCTTGATACTAAGGGACTTAAGATATGTGACCTTAACTCCGGAGATTACAACATCCTGAACTGGCTTGCGGTTCTGACAAAATATAGAGGATACTGGCAGAAAAGAAGTATAGCCGAGGAGGCGAAGGACTACCTGCAGAAGCATTTCACGGTGGATCTCTCAGTGTTTGACATTGTGAGGGGATATCGTGCGGATGACTCGTATTTTTCCTTTGCGCAGGACTTTATTATGGGGACTATCTCGCTGCAGCAGCTTAATGCGGCTTTTCAGCTCGGTAAGCTCGGCGAACAGATAGTCCTTAAAAGCCAAAAGGCCTTTGAGCGGATATCCTATCTGGGTCACACAGAGGCCGATGCGGCAATGTATTACAGCAGTAAACTTGTGAGGGATAAAAAGGCCAGGAAGGATTATGCGGCATATCGAGCTGCAGGAAAGCGAACTGATGAAATCTATATTATCGATATTTTGAGAGGCAGGGATATAGAAGATGCATGCTTATGATGAAATGTACTGCCCGCTCGCGCAGCGTGTGATGGGTGATATGTATGATTTTGCTGTCAATGCTTTGGACCGCAGCCTTTCTGATTTTCACGGTATGTTTATGACCTGCGGGATGGCAAAGCAGTTTGAAATTGGAAATCCTACCTATGTCGCGGGTAAAAATGGATGCGAGGTCGCCAAGATCGTCGTGGAAAAGTGTACCGGTGTTTATCCGGAAGCGGAAGATTCAATGGAGCTTGATAAGTCACCTGAATATTGGATAGGATGGAGTCTGGCATATTATCAGTGGGAGAGAGGTATGAGTTTTCGTTATATCAATAACTCTGTGCCTATAGATGAGATGTATGGTATGTATCCGACACTTCATGAGGCGGATATATCACTTTATGTGCATCAGATGGATTCTCGTATAATGCGGATCGATAACTGCAGTGGTAAAGAGTCGCAGCTAAAACGCCTCAGGAAATATGCCGAGCTGTCACAGAGCCAGCTGGCGGCACGGTCCGGCGTGCCGCTCAGACAGATACAGCTTTTTGAGCAGGGACAGCGGGACATCAGTAAAACACAGCTTCAGACAGCGGTGCAGCTGGCGAGAGCACTGAACTGCAGGGCGGAAGAGCTTTTGCATTAGTTCCGCTTCTTCACTGAGTCGATCTGGTCGAAGGTGCAGCAAAGCTTCGAGAGGACCTTTTCAAACATGACACCCTCGTTTACGGGGATGCCGGCTTCCTCACTTACGGAGATGGAGGCCGCGATAAATTCGCAGGCCTTTCGGACTGCATGCTCAAGGCCGAGCCCCTGTATAAGAGAGGCCGCGACGATAGAACTGAATATATCACCTGTACCGGGGCGGTTTGCTCCGGTCTTTTTCACTGAAATAAATTTAACGCCGTTCTCATCGGCAAGCGTGTTAAGTATGCGCTCGCCGCGGTCGACACCCGTGATCACGATATCGGACGGTCCGAGCTCGCGCAGCTTTTCAACGATATTTATAAGGTGTGACTTGAGCCTCCTCATAGTGTGATCGCCAACTGTAGACATCACTTCGTCATAGTCATATCCGCTGAGAATGCAGGCCTCGGTGATGTTTGGCTTGATCACGGTTGCGTGGCGTATGAGCTTATCTTTAATATACTCGGCATAAGCCGGTGTAAAACCGCGGTAGAGCTTTCCGTGATCAGCCATCGCAGGGTCCACGAATACGGTGGTTTCAGAGCTGCGGAAGGCCTCGATGAAGGCTGCGGCCGCATCTACCTGGGCGGGATCATTCATATATCCCGTCACGATGCCGTCAAATTCAAGCCCAAGCTCCTGCCATGCATCCATATAAGGACTCATATGATCAGTGAAGTCAAACTTATATTCCTTCGGAAAGCCGGTATGATTTGAGAGGATAGAGGTAGGCACAGCACATGCCTGCACGCCGAGTGCCGAAATAACAGGAATAGCCACTGCAAGTGAGCAGCGGCCATATCCTGAAAGATCATTTATTACAGCTAATTTGTGTGATTTCATATTGATTTTAAAGCACCTTTGTTAATTTGCGCTATCGGCGGTCTTTCCGATGCGGAACAGCATACCGCTCTTGGCAAGGACCGGGCGCAGCGCATTGTAAAGAATGACTGCCGCGATCGAGTTTGTGATAGCATTAATAAATGTAGCATAAGTGTTGAGTGCCATCAATGCCTTAATCGCGGAAGCAGCCTTATCGCTGTCCGGAATAAGTATAGTATACCACACATACTTAAGGCAGGGCTCAAATACGCAGTTGAATGCAAGACCTGCAACTGCTGCAATTATGGTCCAGCGAAGGATGACAGATGCCTCACGTCCGGGCTCTGTGATATGTCCTGCCTTGTGTGCCACGGTACCTGCGATTAGACCGATCATAAACTTACAGATAAATGTACGTGGAGCTGATGCGGCAAATCCGCAGAGTACATCAGCAAGACCAAGTCCCACAGCACCTGCCAGACCGCCGGGAACACCGCCGAGAAGATATGCCGCGATCACAACGAAGCAATTACCGAAATGAATCTTGGTACCGCCGGCATTAAGCGCCGGAAAAACCGCATAGCCTACGAAGCAAAGTGCGGCCATGAGACCCATTACTGCCAGTCTTTTTGTATGTTCCTGATTTTTCATATTATCACACTTTCCGCCCTACCATGCTTCAATATTTTCATAGGGGATGTAAAAATTTTGTTGAGCAGAGAATACTACCAAAGCAATAGGCTTTCAATAGGTAAGGCACCATTGTAAGAAATCATTAAATTTTGATACACCCCCTATCAAAAAAACGAAAACCAAACTCTGCCTATTTCAAAGAAAAGATCCCGGAGACATTACAGGAAAAATATGCAGCAACATGTTTCCAACGAAAAAATGTATTAACACAACGTTTTTTCCGACGAAAAAATGTTGCACAATCACATTTTTTCCTCTATAATTTCATACATGAAAAGATTTTTAACAGAAAAATTAATAGAATGGAAAAGTAAAACCAACAGGAAACCGCTTATTTTATGGGGAGCTCGTCAGGTTGGAAAAACTTGGCTGATGAAGGATTTCGGGCAGCATTTTTATAAAGATACAGTATATGTTTCCTTTTATAACAATAAGAAGATGACCGCTCTGTTTGAGGAGGATTATGATCCGGTGAGAATCATAGAGGCACTTGAAATTAAGCTTCATGTGAAAATCGATCCGGACAATACACTTATTATTTTTGATGAAGTACAGTCTGCACCAAGGGTTGTTGAATCACTGAAGTATTTTTGTGAGGATGCTCAGCAGTATCACATTATTGCAGCGGGGTCTCTGCTCGGAGTGGCACTTCATGAAGGAGTTTCCTTTCCTGTGGGAAAAGTCGATGAGTTAAAGCTTTATCCTATGAATTTCAGGGAGTTTTTGCTGGCGGCCGGGGAGGATAAGCTGGAAGAGTTTGTCAGTAAAGGTAATTACGCTAAAATAAATGAGTTTTCAGAGAGATACATCGAACTGCTGAAATCTTATTATATAGTTGGAGGAATGCCTGAGGTTTTAAAAATCTATTTGGAGAGCCATGACTTTTCGCTCGTAAGAGAGCAGCAGCTTTTGATACTTAGTCAGTATGAGGGAGATTTTGGCAAACATATTGGAGAAAGAGAACTTCCGAGAACACGTATGGTGTGGGCGGCGGTGCCGGTTCAGCTTGCCAAGGAGAATCGCAAATTTTTCTTTGGTAACGTAAAACCCGGTGCAAGACAGAAGGATTTTGAAATTTCTATTGAGTGGCTTTGCGATGCAGGATTACTTTATAAGGTGAATAAAGTGTCTAAGCCTGCTATGCCGCTCAAGGCTTACGTTGATTTTGGTGCTTTTAAACTTTTTATGTCAGATATTGGTTTGCTTTGCGCTATGAGCGAACTTGATACTGACAGTGTATTGACAGGAAATAATATTTTTGTAGAATTTAAGGGAGCACTTACAGAGCAGTTTGTTCTTCAGCAGCTTATAAGTGACACAGGATTTACACCATATTATTATGCCGGAGAAAAGTCTGTATATGAAACGGATTTTCTGTTGCAAAAGGGTAAAGATATTATCCCTGTGGAGGTAAAGGCTGAGGAAAATCTCAAATCTAAAAGTCTTAGGGCTTATGTAGATAAGTTTGAACCGAGTGATGCGATCCGCATTTCCATGAGTGGGTACAGAAACCAGGAATGGATGAGAAATCTACCCTTGTGGGGATTTTTTAAGCTTATATGACCTTATTTAATTGCATCGATGACAGTCAATGAATTTTGTTTCATGTAGGAGGTTTTATGAGAAAAAGACATTATATTATTGCGGCAGGCCTGACGGCAGCATTGGCGCTTTCGCTTGCGGCATGCGGACAGAGTAACAGCGCGCCGCAGACAACGACAGCCGGTACAGCGGAGACAACCTCGGCGGCTCCGGCGGGCAGGGCAGCTTCCGCAGATATTTATGATATGACAAAGGTAAGAATAGATGCGGCCGAGCAGATCGATTCCTATCAGGGAGACTATAAGCCTTTCAAGACTGACGATGAGAATGCGCCGGTAGTATATTACACGAAGGACATCTCGGCTGAGGGACTTGTAAAGGTATACGAGGCAATGGGCTGGGAGCCGCAGGGAAAGGTCGGAGTAAAGATCAGCACAGGCGAACCGCCAAAATCCAACTACTTAAGACCTGAGCTTATCGGTGACCTTGTAAAGAAGCTTGACGGCACAATAGTTGAGTGCAATGTTGCCTACGGTACTGCCCGTGCTTCCGCAGCCATGCATAAGCAGGTCGCAAAGGACCACGGCTTTTTAGATATCGCGGACTTTGACGTCCTCGATGAAGAGGGCGGCATGCATATTCCGATAGAAAACGGAAAGCACATGGAGTATGACATTGTCGGAACGCATTTCCCGAACTATGATTCGTACCTTGTGCTGAGCCACTTTAAGGGACATATGATGGGCGGCTTCGGAGGCGCACTTAAGAACCTCTCGATCGGCTTTGCCACAGGCTACGGCGAGACTGAGACCGGAAAGGGCCTCATTCATTCCGGAGGAACCAGATCTGACAATGAGTTCATGTCCGACGATAACATTTTCATGGAGTTTGCCTTCGGAGACAATGCATATGAGAATCAGACCAATTTTACTGAGTGCATGGCTGAGGCCGCAAAGGGAGTGTGCGATTATATGGGCAATCAGAAGGGCATAGCCTTTGTGAATGTTATGAACCGCATTTCACTTTCCTGTGACTGCGACGGAAATCCGCCGGAGCCTGACATGCACGATGTGGGCATTTT
>JAUNNP010000013.1:0-3667 GCA_030531385.1 Eubacteriales bacterium | reverse complement strand
CCCGATCGCCATCGACCAGGCCTGCGTGGATGTTATCTACACACATAAAGACGAGGAGGGAGACACAGCTGCCGATCTTATAGAGCAGATCGATGATATGCAGGGCGTTCATACCATAGAGCATGCGGCAGAAATCGGCCTCGGAGAGGGCACCAGAAATTACAGACTTGTATGCATCGACTAAGGAGAAGGCACCGGAAATACAGACTCGTGTGCATCGATTAAGGAGAATTAATGATAGATAAGCTTCAGGGCTTCATCATTTATATGTGGTTTTATCTCGACTTGCAGATTCGTCAGATAGGACTGTACTGGATAGCAGGAATCGTCATCGGTTCCTGCATTTCAGTATTTCTGAAAAACAGGCTCCATGCGGCCGCGGCCTGGCTCGGTCATCATGTTCCGGGAATGCTGGGGCTCGCGGCGGCTTCTGCGCTCGGCATACTTTCACCGCTTTGCATGTATGGCACGATACCGCTGGCGGCAGCATTTTCCAAATCAGGAGTGGAGGACGACTATCTCGCGGCCTTCATGATGAGCTCGGTGCTCTTAAACCCGCAGCTTATCATCTATTCGGTGGCTCTCGGCCGGACCGCGCTCGTGCTTCGCATTGTCTGCTGCTTTTTATGCGGTCTGCTTGCAGGCGTGCTCGTGAGGCTGTACCTTCAGCATATAAAATCAGATGCTTCCGATCCGGCTTGGCACACAGCGGAGAATGCTGACGGCCGCAACGCTTCGCCGGCTCTTTTCTTCAATTTCACGGGCTTTGAAGAGGATGAGAGCAGAGATACAGACCCGAATCCATTAAAGCGTCTCGTATTCAACATTGGCAGAAATATACGAGCGACGGGGCCATGGTTCTTCTTTGGGTTGCTGCTTTCTGCGATATTTACGGCTTACGTGCCGGAGGATGTGGTGGTGAGCCTGTTTGGAAAGAGCAACAAGGGCTTTGGCCTGTTGATGGCTGCCACGATAGGAGTGCCGCTTTATGCCTGCGGCGGAGGTACGATCCCGCTTCTTCGCCAGTGGCTCGCGACAGGTATGAGCATGGGCGCGGCCGTTTCCTTTATGATCACGGGACCGTCTACCGCCATACGCAACATGGGCGCACTCAAGATAGTCCTTGGGGCTAAGCATTTCCTGCTTTATCTTGCCTTTGCTTCGCTCAGCGCACTTGCCATGGGCTTTGCCGTGAATTTATTTCTTTAGGCCTGCAAGGCATCACATAATTGTCTATGGCAATGCCGGAGCCGGATCCGCTTAGAAATCCGGCATAAAATAAAAAGACGGTCATAAGACCGCCAACACTATAATTGTACTTCAATAAATACAAAATATCAATCGGCAGAATACGAGAAAGAAAGCTGATTTCTTCATCTATTCTGCCAATTGTATTATTAAAAAAACAATGCTATCATATAGACAACTTAAAGAAATAAAAAAACTTTAAGGACCCAGCCGAAAAAAAAGAAAGGAAACAAAACCAATGGACAGGTAAATTCCAAACCAAAAAACGATAAAGATCGAAAGGAAGAAAAACCAATGGACAGATAAGTTTCCAACTAAGACGATAAGATCGAAAGGAAATAAATCCCATGGACAGGTAAGATTCCAAAAGGCAAAAAGTTTTAAAGTTACAAATAAAATGAATGCCCTTTCTAAACAGGAAACTTTATAAAAACTAAATAAAGGAGATACTCAAAATGATTAATCCAGCATCATGAGAGACCACCGTGAAAGAAGAGAAATTTCCCGGTGGTCTTGCTTTTTGTGAAATTAAAACTTTTTTCCTGAAAATATTTTAATTCACCCAAAATAAGTCTATAATCTACCGCAAATGATAATCCAGGGGTAGCGTGAATGAAATTAGCAGATAATGTAAAGAATAAAAACGGAAATCCTTCAGCGAGGTTAAATGCCGATACGAAGGCAAAAAAGGAAAAGCCGAAGATGACTGAGGAAGAAGCGAAGGCGATGCTGACAGTGCCGAAGACTGTTTCTCTGCTTTTTGCAGCGATAGCAGGCATACTCACACTTATGGCAAATGCCTTCAGCGCCTATATGTACTATATGCAGTATACTTTTGATGCGGGAACAACAGGCGAAGGAGCGGCAGCCGGAGCAGCAACAGCAGGGGCGGGCATTTTCCTTACAGAGCTTCCTTATATACTCAACATGATTGCGGCACTGCTTATAATAGGAGCAGCTCTCTTTAAGATGATCATAAGGAGAAGCGGCAAAGAGGAAGTAAAAAAGACGAGACTTATGACGATCGTCATAGCAGCAATAATCATAGTTAGTGCATGTATCAGTCTGGCAACAGGATCGCTTGATCTTGGTAAAACGATTGCCTTTGTAGCGCCAAGCGTAATTGCCACAGCGCTTATTTACTTTGCAGCTATGATGTAAGTGACACTGATCATACTTTTGATGTGGGCGGCGGAACCGGGTTACCGCTGCCGCTGCCCAAATACAGAGATTCCAGGGATATCAGGTGTGCTATCAGCTGATATCACTGTAATAATAGCCTAAATCATAGGCGGTGGTAACTGTTACATTGGTATTTGCGGGACCGTTTACCGTGCCGTCTACAGAATTGTATGTATAAACTCTGGCCGGATAGATTCCGTTGTATTTCTCAACATTATCAATGTTGACGGAAGGGATGGCAAGCTGTGCATTGACGATCGTTACAGTATAAGCTGTACCGTTTCTTACAAATAATGCATCAAATGCATCATTGTTTGTAAGCCCGAAGGCTGCGGCAACGGTTTCTCTTTCGTGGGCTCCTATGGGAGAGGTAGTTGTCATCTTGGTATAGTTTGAGGTATCACGGATATTAAGCTCAACATCCTTGATGCGGGTCGCAAAGAGTTTGAGAGTAAGGTTCTTCATTGCAGTTGGAGTCACCTTGGCTCTTGCGCCGGGGCTGTTGTCCTGTACTGTTGTTTCCGAAACTTCCGTAGATGTACCACTGCCATCGGCAGCACCTTCTGTATTGTTTACTGAATTATCGGTCCCGGCATTTGCAGCATTTGCAGCGCTTTCCGTACCCTTCACTGAATTGGCGGCGTCAGCATTGGCAGCATCGGAACCCGAATCTGCGGCGGATTTTTCCGATGGATCGGCCTCGGCTACGTAGCCGGGGGTGGAACCGTCGCCCCAGTCAAAAATAACTCCGCGGTACTGGGAGAAGGATACTGTGCACTTTCCGTACGCGAGGTTGGGCTGGCCTCTCCAGCTTCCGTTGGAGTTGGAGCCGCCGTTGTCAGCAGAGGAATAACCAGCAATAGTGATCGGGGTCTTGCTCTGCCATCCGTTCTGCCTTTGGGTAAGCTTTACCTCGAGGGAATATACGCCGTCGCGGCAGACCACATCGCTCTTGTATGCAGAGCCTGTGCTGTCGGCCTTGGCGGCTGCCATAACGGACATATAGGCCGATCTTACATGTGCCATGTCGTCCTCTTCGCGCTGCTTCTCGAACTCAAGAGATACTAGTGGAGCACACAAAAACCCGGCTATGATCAATCCGGCAAAAATTGAGAGAACTGCGATAAACTCTACGTAAGTAAAACCTCCTGAGCAGGTCAGCTTGCCTGTCAGTATGTTTTTTATGTTAATTTTTAAGTTGCTTCCTGATTTGTTTCCCAGGTTGTTTCCTAAGTTG
>JAUNNP010000107.1 GCA_030531385.1 Eubacteriales bacterium | reverse complement strand
AACAGCCGGACAGCGTGAGGAAGCAGTTTGCGGACAAAATGATAAGTCAGTAACATCAGATTTTGAAAGCCTGAAAAGAAATCTGTTCATTAAATAAATTTGCAGTACAGATTGTGCGGATATGTTCTTTTCCTTTGCAAGATTCCTAACTTTTGCCTTTAAACTTGTATCATTCATCACAATAGAATCTCCATATATTTCCGAACCTTTGATGTTACACGAAGCCTTTCTGCGTAGGTCATGAGCTTATTTATATCTTTATCTTTAGAGACAGCATATTTTTTCATGGCATATTGAACAGTTTGAATATCCTGCCTGTTTCCTCTTAGCACATCACAAAGACTTCGCTCCAGATCATAAGCATAAACTTCATTATCATAAGGCGATTTAACTACTGCTAAACCAATAGCATAATTTTCCTCTATTACTCGTGTAACAATGATATTGTCTTTTTTAACCCCAGCGCTATTATACCCGGATGGGAATGTCATATGGAGGTTCAGCGGTATTCTTTCAGAGTATCCCAACAGATATAATGCTGTTTCGTGTGAATAAATACCCCTCCTATATTTATGCTGAAGAATACTGTATTCATCCTCCCATTCATCTGCCATAGTATAGATCCCTCTGGAATTCTGAATAATTTCTCCACTAACAAGCAATTCCTGCAAAACACTTCTATGTAACCCAAGTTCTGTAATTTTCCCGGATGTAATAATGCCGTTTTCGGCAGAATCAAAAACAATATTTTTAATTGAGTCCTTCATCATGCCACCGCCTTTCGACAAGTATACCTATTATGTATCTAAATTAGGTATATTTGTCAAGAGTTTTATCTTCATCCCGGGCTCAAGGAAATCCGAGCCGTATCTATGGTTAAGTCCTGTTACTGCAAAATACTTTGTCTCCATGTCTGTCCTTTCCGGCCGCCTCCTGCGGTCCTTAAACCATCTACTGCCTCATCTTCTGCCAATGCTAACAGATCGAATACTTCTTCATGGCGCTTTCACTTTCTATCCGCAATTGTGTGCTTGTCGTACCTATAAAGTATCAAATCAACTGTCCAATAAAACGGACACTGAAAGCTCATAGCTATACCGCTTTAGCATTATAATTTTTATATGATACCTTTAAGGTATCGATTATACCTCAAAACATGTATTTCCCGTTATTCTACTGACGAAAGGACAACTGAATATGGCAAACAGGTATATAAATTAAAGTCCGTATTGGCGTGAACCGATACGGACTTTTTGATCCTCTATATTCAGGAATCTATTTCCTTGAAGGCTTCCGTCGTCACAAACTTCCCCATGAACACGATCTGCTCCTCTTCCCTGTCATAGATTGCAAATGCAAACGGCCTGTCGAGCAGCACCTCTCTCGGCGGCTTTTCCTTAAAGTCCGGAACACATCCGGCTACCACAAACCCAAGTGTCACCGCAGCCGCCTTCGTTCCATTCTCATCAGCCTCAAGCCTCGCCTTTTGGAGTATCTCGCTTATATAAAGCGGATCATCAGAGATTCCGGAAAGCTCAGCATTTCCATCAAATATCCCTGTCACACCGAGGGCTTCCAGATACCCCTTGAGCCCGGTCTCACTTTCAACAGTGATCCTTGGCATCTTTACATCTATATAGGCGGCATCCAGCGGCTCCGAATTAAGGAGTTCAGGGATACAGAGTTCCTCAAATGTAAACGCACCTGTCTTCTTAGGCAGTATCCCTATGAACTCAAGCCCGTTTATATATACTTTGGAAAATGCCACAGCCTGCCCGTTCTCATAATATGCATCGCCATTGCCATACATAAAAACAGTATTCTGCTTCTCACCGTTTTCAGCCGTGAAGATCTCCTTCTCTTCGCCTTCAGACCAGCTGTCCATCCAGCCGGACTCGAAATAAACGGAGTTGGCCATTATCGCAGCCATATCTTCCGATATGCTGCCTGCCTCTATGATCGAGGGTATGAGCCCCCTGGTCCTTTCATTGCACCAGTCATTTATCTTATCCGCGGTCTCGGCGCCGTTGCCAAAGTCCGCCTCGTCCGTGACCGCGGAATAATTATCCGATACATACTCTGCAAATGCTTTTTTCAGCCTGCATCTGCCCCTGTTTACCCATAACGAGTTCGCTATGTCGAAGACCTCCCTATGGTCCTCGTACTCATCCCTTACTTCACAGTTAAGTTCCTCTGCGTGTTTCAGGTACCTTTCCGCAAACTTTCCGTAATCAGAACTGCCGAGATATCCGTCGAGCTGTCTTTTAGCCTTTCCCTTTGCTCCTGCCGCAAGGAGTCCCAGCGCAAAGTTTAAGCTGAGAGGACTGAACACCATATTCACTCCGGCCCTGCATAAGCTGTCTGCCAGTCTTATTGAATTGCCTGTATTGATATCTGTCCTTATCCCGTTCATATGGATGCCTCCTCACTTCATTCCGCCATGTAACCTAAAGATTGCAAATGCCGCAGCCTGTACCGCCAATAAGGTTCATAATGACTATGTATATGAAAACTATTGATTTCATGGTTTGTCCCTTACTATGACAGCAGCTTACCTGCTGACATTTCAATCTTATTGGTTATAACTTCAAGTGTCATATTACCCACTTGATTTTATATTTTTTCAAGTGTCATTAGATCAAACTTTCTTATATCCGTGCCTTCAGCAGAAACCACGATATATGAATCAGTGACCTCTTCGATATGGTCACACCACTCAATATTCTCAGGGCCACGGCCGTTTTCGATCCACTGTGACACATCCATGTCATACATATAGTCATAAAATGGTTCCGAAAGATTATACTTAATGATCCCGCAGCCGACAGTTATACAGAACCTTTCCTGCGGATCAATATAAGCATCCTGAGGCTCCCCATAGAAGTCACCAACACTTGTCATATATTTGGAGTACGGCTTGAGATAAAGCGCTGCATCCTCATTATCCCTCCGGATGATAAAGTGCTCTGATTCGGCCAGTATGTATAAAGGCCAGTCATTCTCATCCTTGATACACATAAGATCAAAGCTGCATCCTGGTCCCTTGACATCCTTAATCTCCTCAATGTCTCCGTTAGCCAGACTGATCACTTTATCCTCTATGGCATCCCACTCTTCATCAGACAGATCATATGGCTTTAATGCATCCATGGAAAAACACCCGGTTGCCCAGTCGCAATCAGTTGCGGGAATATATTT
The DNA here is from genome assembly GCA_030531385.1 of Eubacteriales bacterium. Lineage (GTDB taxonomy): Bacteria > Bacillota > Clostridia > Lachnospirales > Lachnospiraceae > Avilachnospira. The sequence continues at coordinate 3,372 of JAUNNP010000107.1, read as the reverse complement.
GGCTTTTTCTATGTATACCTTAAACAAATTCAACTCCTGCCGTTTGCTAATCGTTTAATCTTTCCTATCAGTTCGTTCTTATGCGATCCAATCTTTATATCATCATGAAAATAATATCCCGAACAGATCAGCCAGATCATGCGGTCAAAATTGAAGGCCGTATCCCCATTTGCCCCTGCCGCATCTTTTTCAATATCTGAAAATTTATTTCTTAAATCAGAAACAGGGGGTTGATTTGAAGCATTGCATTATATTCTTTATCATAATTTTATGAGGAATTTATTGCAAGTCAGCGTCTCCTGCCACTAAATTTTGCATGTAGCTCTGGCTAGCCCTGACTTCATTACTTCTCCCGGTTGCTCTAATCGACTACTATCCCCAGCTAACGTTATAGCAATAGATGCAGGACCACATTGGTGACAGGCACAGTGAAAAAACGATGTACTTAATAAAATATCTCTGATATTTCAATAAATTCAACTTTATTGTACCTGTCACCGGTAGTAGTTAAATAAAGCCGGATTTGCAAGATGGGCGAAGCGATACAACCTCAAACAGATATCAAAGGCCGTCGTGTTCCTTAAGGAAAATAAAATGAGCTTTGCAGGATTTTTTGAGAACTATATGAACATGATAAGAAAGAACGCCGCCGATGTTTTCGCTGACAGGACAGAGATCACATACATAAGGGACCCGGATCTGTTTTCCGACTCCTGCATATTCCCGCCATTAGCATATATTCGCAAAAAGAGTTATAATAACGCTGAACCTTAAAACGACCGGGGCATTAATACATGAATTACGCATATATGGTGCGATGTTCTGACGGAAGCTACTATTCCGGATGGACTAATGATCTTGAAAAAAGGATACGGACACATAACAGCGGCATCGGGGCGAAGTATACGAGAACCAGGCTTCCGGTGAAGCTTGTTTATTATGAGACTTTCAGCACAAAGGAAGCGGCAATGAGCCGCGAATGGCATCTTAAAAGACTCAGCCATAATAAAAAAAGGAACTAGTGGAAAGCTTCTGCCTAAAAGACAGCATCTTTTCGCCATAAGCCACTCCATTGCCCGATTAGAAGCACTTCAATTTGCACTATAAACAAAGAAGTTAAATGAAATATCCATGATCTATATAGCCCTCGGTCTCATCTTTATAATTGCAGTATGTGCTGCATATTCCATAACCGTAAAGCTCCGCAAGCCATCATCCCAATCCTACAGGGTAACAAAGGACACCATGATGGGCGAGTTCCTCTCAAAGTCACCTGAATCGGCAAAAGTTCTATCGGGGATGGGAATGCACTGCATCGGATGCCCCTCACATAACAACGAAACCCTTGAAGATACTTGGCTTTGATTGTGTTTACTGTTCAGGCTTCAGACAGACTGCGTCTTTCCGCCCGGATAAGATCCGTAATTTCTGCCCGGCTTCCGTTTTACTTAATGGAAACAAATGAAAGCTCTTTCTCTTTTCCGGCAGCAAGGATGGCCAGCAGGCGGCTTGCCGGGCCCGTCGGGTGTGTGCGCCCACACTCCCATGCCTCTACCGTCTTCTTTGATACGCCCATATAGTTGGCAAAAACGGTCTGTGTCATCCCGGCTTTAGTCCGTATAGATCTGATCTCATCATTATCATTTTCTTTTTTTCATCTGCCGTAACCGTTTATCTCTGACTTTTGCGATTAGAAAACCATTAGAAATTTTCTAAAAAAGGCGGATGGTTGCCTGTACTCATTCTCATTTACCGCTGCTTCAAGTCACGTTGTTTATTATTTCCTTTATTGCTTCCGGAAAAACATCTACAATCATGTCCTTATTTCTTCCATCTACATAAAAGCTTCCCAGTTTATTTTTCTGATAATGTCTTATGCGGTCCCCATTGGTGACCTGCTCCAGGTAAGCTGTAAAAAATCTTTCCCAACTGAAATACTGACTGCTTTCAATGTACTCCTCAGGGTGATTAAGAATTGCCCGAATATCTTTAGTCTTAATCACACCTGACTTCAAAATCATCCATTCAAAAGATTCCGGAAGATATAAAAGGATATTCCTTCTGCTCTCGGCATAAGTCATCACCTTTGCAATATATGCTCCAAACGCAGCCCCGTCAGCTATCACAACAATCTTCCCATCCGAAGGCAGTGCTTTCAGCGTCTGATAAATATTTCCATTTCCATCTGCGCTTATACATTCAAGCCTGCCGCTGCAGCATTGTTTAAAAAACTGATACCCTGAACCTGAATCCTCTGTGATGAATAGTACATTCTCTCCACCGGTAATCTCTTCCTCCTCATACAGTTGATAAAACTCATGATAAACCTGCTCAGGAAAATGATATTTTCCCGTCGTACGGATTCCATAGATTTCTTTCACACTATACGGAAGACAAATTAACGGTCTTCTCGTAATCAAAACATAGTAATTATTGGTGGCGGCAATCACATCAGCAAACTCTTCTGAAAATATAAACGAATATCCCTCATCGATAAATATGATTGAACCCTTTGTCGCCCGAATAAGCAGCTTCCAATTTTCATCTGTTCCGTCAAACACAATACACGGAACGTCCGACTCCAGTCTGACCGGGGAAAGCTCCCCACGGAGATTATATTCCCTCAGCAGATCTATCAGGGTGGTTTTTCCTGTCGCGCTGTCTCCCTGTATTATTGTAATGTTTCGCCTGATTTCGAATTCATATTTTAGATGAAGAGATTCTACAGAGATATGATGTTTTCCCTTCATGGTATTTCTCCTCGCTTAAAGATAATCCAGCGCTATTGCGGTCAATTCTTTCTGTGTCTTCACGATCCTGTTTTCATTTAGAATCATAATGCCATTGTTCCCGATTTCATCAAATGGCATAAAGTAATGTAGATTAACTGTAATGTCTTTTTTTCTTCCTATCTCAAGCAGCCATTTGGAACAATTCGGACCGCAGCTGGTTGCATCAAAGATTTTATCGGGATTTTCATAAATCATGATCAAGGTCTGCAGACCACCCGAGAGTTTTTCCGGTGGAATCTGTCCGAGCACAGGACTTTCTATTACATGCCCGCCGGTATATACAGAATCATCTATATCCTTCATCATTTCCTGAACAAAGCTGTCTTCAAGCCATGAAGGCTCATAATTATATTTAAACCATGCCGGCCCATAATATACCGGCTTTTCAGTTTCGCCGTAATAAATACTCAGCATTCATTTACCCGCCTTTCACTTTGTTCCTGCTAAAATTCCACTTCAGTATACCCTTTTTCAGATTCTTCATCAATGTCTATGAAATACTAGATGTACTTAATAAAATTAGGATTATGATCTCGTGTATTCAATTACTCCGTCGATCATGGTCATATCAACCTTCATG
>JAUNNP010000106.1:1634-6640 GCA_030531385.1 Eubacteriales bacterium | reverse complement strand
GGCGGTGGCGGCGGAAATGTCACCACTGTATCGGGCGGCTCCGGCGGCGGATCGGGCGGAGGCGGCTCCGGCGGAACCGGAAAGAGCGGAATCATTTCGACGGGAGGACCCGGAAGTACGACTACTGAGACCGCTCCCGAAAATGAGCAGCCGGTTCCTGAGATACCAAGTGTTTCGGGACCTGAGCCAAGCGCTGTTTCCGGCAGTCCTTCTTCGGGCGGCAGCAGTGACCTTGACGGAGGTGTAAAGACCAAAGAGTCACTCGACGGCGGAAAGAAGCTTCCTAAGACCGGCGGCTACATGGGGAGCCTAATAGGTATCGGAGCGGCACTTCTTATGATCGTTACCGGCTTCATGCTCGTGATTTCGGGCAGGAGAAAAAAGGAAGACGAGGAATAAAGTGCTTGCAACAAACAAAGAGCTGTGTTATACTTTCAAAGCTTAATTTTCGTTGAACATACGAAATGTATATGGCGGTCGGAAATCGCCACGATCAAAGAGAGGTAGAAAAAATGAGAACAGAAGTTCAGCCAAAGTATTATCAGGCTACAGTAACATGCCACTGCGGCAACACATTTGTAACCGGATCAACAAGACCGAGCATCACAGTCGAGGTCTGCTCCAAGTGCCATCCTTTCTACACAGGTAAGGAGAAGGCAGCAACAGCACGCGGACGTGTTGAGGCATTCAACAAGAAGTACGGTGTTACTAAATAATTTTAGTTAATTGGTTTAAAATAGACCGGGCTTTCGAGCTCGGTCTGTTTTGGTTTTAAAAAGCAAACGGCGCTGCCGGGATATATTTTAAACTCAGTATCAGGACAGGAATTTATGAAATACAGCGGTATAGGCGGACAGGCAGTCATAGAAGGAATAATGATGAGAAACGGACATAAGTATGCTGTCGGGGTAAGAAAACCCGATGGTGATATCGTTGTGGACGTAAAGGACAGGATACCGCTTACGGAAAGGTCAGCATTCGCAGGACTGCCGTTTGTAAGAGGCGTTTTCAGTTTTGCTGAATCGCTGATAGTCGGCATGAGCACGCTGATGTATTCGGCATCCTTCTATGAGGATGACGAGGGAGATGAGGAGCCCGGAAGGTTCGAGCTCTGGCTTGAGAAGACCTTTGGGGACAAGCTTGAAAAGGTGATCATGACCTGCTCCATGGTCTTTGCCGTAATAATCGCGATGGTCCTCTTTATGTGGCTGCCGCTTACGATCGCGGGCTTTATAAAGAGATTTATTCCGTCCGACACACTGATGGCAGTTATAGAGGGAATCTTAAGAGTCGCGATCTTTATCATTTACATAAAGCTCGTATCGCAGACAGAGGATATCAAACGTACCTTTATGTATCACGGTGCCGAGCATAAGTGCATCAACTGCATTGAGCACGGGCTTCCTTTATGCGTGGACAATGTTGCGGTCTCATCAAAGGAGCATAAGCGCTGCGGAACGAGCTTTTTAGTCATAGTCATGATCATCGGGATCCTATTCTTCATGGTCATAAGATTTGACAATGTCCTCTACAGATTTATTTCGAGGATAGTGCTGCTTCCCGTCATCGCGGGCGTAAGCTATGAGTTCCTCCGCATTGCAGGAAGGACGGACAATGCTGTGGTCAACGCGCTTTCACGTCCCGGCATGTGGATGCAGGGACTTACCACCAAGGAGCCTGACGACAGCATGATAGAGGTAGCTATTGCGGCGGTAGAAGCCGTATTCGACTGGGAAGAGTACGAGCGGGAGAATTTCCCGGACGGACCGGATGAGCTTGGAAAGAGGCTCCTTACAGAGGCTGAGGGAAGACATAAGGCGTAAGCGGAAGCTTCGCGCACCGGACAGAGCTTCGCTGCGTAAGCTGGTGCTGCGAGGCGTAAACGAAAAAGCAGGAGAGCAGGAAGCGTAAATGAAGCTTAGGGATATGCTTAATGAAGGGATAGAAAGGCTTGAAGCGGCGGGCGTGGAAAATGCTGCCTTCGATGCAAGACAGCTCCTCATGCGTTCATATGGGAAAACGAGTGCAGAGCTGCTCATGGAGCTCGACCGCCCGCTCTGCCCCGGAGCGACGGGCGGCAGAGAGCCCGCCGAGATAACGGAGTGCCCGGGAGACTGCGGCGGAAGGATCACCTTCGATTCTCTTATAGCAAGGAGAGCAAAAAGAGAGCCGCTCCAGCATATCTTAGGGAGCGCCTGGTTCATGGGCATGGAGTTTCGCGTAGGACCAAAGGTGCTTATCCCAAGGCAGGATACCGAGGTACTGGTCGAGACGGTGCTCGAGAGAGAAAAGGATAAGGACATAAGTGTGCTTGATATGTGCACCGGGTCCGGCTGCATTGCGGCAGCGCTTAAAAAGCTTGGCGGATACAGCGAGGTCTGTGCTTCAGACATAGATGAGGATGCGCTCAGCATTGCAAGAGATAATGCCGCGGAAAACGGAGTCAAGATAAGCTTTATCTTAAGCGATATTTTTGAGGGCGCAGGGAGCCTTAAATTCGATGTGATAGTATCGAATCCTCCGTACATAAGGAGCGACGTGATAGCCACGCTGGAGCCGGAGGTGCGAGAGCATGACCCTAAAAAGGCGCTTGACGGAGGCCCGGACGGACTAAAGTTTTACAGAGAAATCATTGAAAATGCAGGCGCGCATTTAAAAGAAGGCGGCCGCGTTTATTTTGAAATAGGCTTTGATCAGGCGGAGGCTGTAAGCGCTCTGCTTTTGGACAATGGATTTACCGGCATCGAGGTCATAAAGGATCTCGCGGGACTTGACCGGGTGGTGCTCGGAAGGAGAAGGCTTTGCGCGGAATTGACAAAGTAAAGGATATAGTGAGGCACTATGAGGAGCTGATGCTCGCTCTTTCGGAGCCGAATGCGGCAGACGATCCGCAGCGCTTTCAAAAGCTCTTAAAGGAGCAGGCGGAGCTTTTACCGATCACCGAGGCGTATAAAAAATACGAGAGGGCGATCTCGGACCGCGACGACGCGCTGGAGCTGCTTTCCTCGGAGTCGGACCCTGACATGAAGGAAATGCTTAAAGCCGAGCTCTCCGAGGCCAGAGAGACGATAGAGACTGCCGAAAAGGAGCTGCAGGTGCTGCTTCTTCCAAAGGATCCGAATGATGACAAGAACATCTACATGGAGATAAGAGCAGGCGTCGGAGGAGATGAGTCGGCGCTTTTTGCGGCTGACCTTTACCGCATGTACTCGAGCTATGCCATGAAAAACGGATGGAAGACAGAGCTCGCCTCCTTTAATGAAATAGGCATTGGAGGCTTTAAGGAGATCACCTTTATGGTGAATGGGCGCGGCGCATACTCGAAGCTTAAATATGAGTCGGGAGTACACCGTGTGCAGAGAGTTCCGGAGACTGAATCGGGCGGCAGGATACATACCTCAACGGCAACGGTGGCAGTCATGCCGGAGGCTGAGGAGGTCGATGTCGTTATAGATCCGAATGACATCCACTGGGATGTTTTCAGGGCTTCCGGAAACGGCGGTCAGTGCGTAAATACAACTGATTCGGCCGTAAGACTTACACACTATCCGTCCGGCATAGTCATTCACATGCAGGAGGAAAAATCACAGCTTCAGAATAAGGATAAGGCCATGCGCATACTGCGCGCGAGGCTCTACGAGATGGAGCTTGAGAAAAAGCAGAATGAAGAGGCAGACCTGAGGCGTTCACAGATCGGAAGCGGAGACAGGTCGGAAAAGATAAGGACCTACAACTTCCCTCAGTCGAGAGTTACGGACCACAGGATCAAGCTTACTCTTTATAAAATAGACCAGATAATAAACGGAGACCTTGACGAGCTGATAAACGCGCTTATCACCGCGGATCAGGCAGCAAAGCTCTCTAAGATGGATGAAAATTAAAATGCCGCCTCGCATGGAAGCTTCCGGGCGGTATGAAAGCAAGACAGATATCAGATGAACGATAATTCGGTAAAAGATAAAAAAAGCATAGAGCCGCTGGTCTCGATATCCTGCATCACCTTTAATCACGGACCGTATTTAAGACAGGCGCTGGACAGCTTTGTCAATCAGAAGACAAGCTTTCCGATAGAAATACTTGTTCACGACGACTGCTCAACAGACGACACCGTCAGCATTCTCCGGGAATATGAGGAAAAATACCCGGATATCATGAGGGTCATGTATGAGGAGGAAAACCAGTACTCGAAGGGCATATCCAACATAAGCGGCGTGTTCAACTTTCCGAGGGCTCGCGGCAAATATATCGCGATGTGCGAGGGTGACGATTTCTGGAGCGACATGGAAAAGCTCGAAAAGCAGGCCATGTACATGGAGGCGCATCCTGAGTGCGCACTTTGCTGCCATGCGGCGGGGATAGTCGCGATGGACGGCGCCTTCAGGACAGGCAGCGAGCTGAAGCCTTTTGCGGGGACACGCGTGCTTAGTGCCGAGGAGGTCATTTCGAAGAAGGAAAATATCCCGACGGCATCGCTTATGTTCCGCGCGGAGCATGCGAAGACGCTTCCGCAGTGGTACTTTGACTGCCCGGTCGGCGATATCCCGCTTCAGCTTTACATGATCAGCAAGGGAAATGCTTATTACTTTGATGAGGTGATGAGCATGTACCGCATGGGCCGTGAGGGTTCGTGGGGCGACAGCATGGACGCGGAGAAGGCAAAAGCGGTGGCCGTAAAAAAGTGGGAGCAGCATTTTGAGGCCATGAAAAAGCTCTATGAGGCCTTTGATGAGGATAATGGCGGGCGGTTTAGGACCGCTGTGAATGAGGCAGTTGCGCGGAGTCGATTCCTAATAGATCTCAAGGAGGATAAGACTAAGGCCGTGCTCGATCCTGCAAATGAGAAGTTTTTAAAGGAGCTTCCGAGGACCGAAGGAAGGCTGCTTAAGCTTAAGGCAAAGCACAGGTGGCTGTATGAGCTTATAAGAAAGACATACATTAAGGTAAAGCGCCGCTAAAGGGCAGCGCACAGCAGATAGAGCGCCGCTAAAGGGCAGCGCACAGCAGGC
>JAUNNP010000106.1:0-1624 GCA_030531385.1 Eubacteriales bacterium | reverse complement strand
CAAAGCGCCGCTAAAGGTCCGGAGAATGTGAGGGAAGCGGAAGGAATCATAAGCAATCGTTAGGAATTGCTTACGATTTTATTTCAAAGGTAGCGTTTGATTTTGAAGTGTGTTACACTCTAAAAGCGCCGGGCGGTTTATGCCCGAAATGGCGTTTTATAAGAGCAGTTTTAGATTTATTTTGGGAGTTTTATATGATCAGAAATATCAAAAGATTAGCTGTTGCGGCAGCTGCTTTGTCACTTGCTTTAAGCAGCACAGCATTTGCAAATGTTATATATGCACCCGGAGTTTCGGCAGGGGCATCTGCGGGACAGGCCTCAGGGGATACACAGGTGGGAACGGCGCCAAGCGGAAGCTCGGCGGCACAGACTGCGCAGCCTGCAGCTGAGACAGCGCAGAGCGGAACACAGTACCTGCAGGTGGGCGCAAACGGACCTACAGGAGGATCGGGCTCCGTCATCTCCAATAATCAGGCAGGCGCTGCGACTGTACCGGGCAGCACAACAGCTGTTCCGGGCGGTACATCAGCACCCGGCTCTGCAGCGGGGATCCCGGCAGCCGCACAGAACGCATCAGGCGGCGGCTCTCAGGGAGAGGGCGTTACAGTTGATCCTATAACAGGTCAGGCTCCGCTTATCAATGCCGTTATGATCGACACCAACGGCAATGCCGAGGCACCATTTTCAACCAACACAGGAGCCTGCACATCCACAACAGACGGCTTCAGCGGTCTCTGGATCTGCTATGACAGGGCTATCGGCGATGTTTATTACAGAGTTTATACCAATGAGTACGGCTGGTCCAAGTGGGCTATGAACGAGATGATCACTCCAAATGCCAAGGACACCAAGGTCACTGCGGTCGAGATCCGTACAACAGGCTACACTCACAACAATTACAGCATTTACTATCAGGCTACCCTTAACGACGGCACCACACTCGGCTGGGCACGTGACGGACAGGCGGCGGGAGCATTCGGAAACGGAAAGTACATCCAGTCTCTCGAGATCAAGCTTTTTAAGCGCGGCACCGGCTCTACAGGCAACTACCAGCAGGGCGCAGCCTACGAGGGCGTTATCACAGGCTCCGATGGACATGCTTATTACTCGACCTTCGACGGAAGGGCATACACAGGCTGGGCTTATGATGTAAACAACAATAAGTATTACTTCTCAAACAACAATATCGTTACAGGCTGGCAGTACATCGATGGCTACAAGTACTACTTCGACGGCAATGGTGTAGTTGTAACAGACCTCGAGCCGATCATCGGCCTTACAGGTGACTATCAGATCAAGATCAACAAGGCCATGAAGACCATGACCATCTACGGCAAGGACGGAGAGAACGGCTACATCATGCCGGTAAAGGTCATCCTCAATACCATCGGCCCGGATACTCCGATCGGAACCTTCAAGACCTATGAGGCCTTCAGATGGAAGTACATGCATGATACAGATGAGTATGGACCGCTTTACTGCCAGTTCCTCTTAAGATTTAAGAACGGCTTCCTGCTTCATTCCATTATTTATGCGAATGTTGCCGACTCCTATCATCTGCTTGCAGATACATATAACCAGCTCGGAAAGAACCAGTCCGACGGCTGCGTAAGAATGCTTTC
>JAUNNP010000105.1 GCA_030531385.1 Eubacteriales bacterium | reverse complement strand
AAGAGAACAGATTCAAGATTCAGATAAAAAGCGGGACGCACCCCGTAAGTGTCACGGACAATGAAGCCAAAGTAGAGGACGTCGCCATAGCCGTAAACGATAGCTGAAGAGTAATCGATATCGCCCGGAGAGCGCAGCCACCAACTAACGGTAGCCCAGCCTGTATGCTCAGGATCAACGATACGCAGGCTCTCATTTACCGCATTCGCTTCTTTTGTGGAAAGCGGCCATAAAGCAACATTCGTGAGATCAGCATCTCCCGCTATGCAGTCAGTGTTCCACGGTTCATCTTCATTATAACTGCCGTGCACGAGTGTCCTTGTCTTGATCGCTCCCTGTTCCGATTCCGAGAATCTGTCAATGATACCAGTTGCCCCGTCTGCTCCCTCGATCTTTTTGCGCAGGGTACTGTTTGCGTAAACATTGCTGTAATTACCGCTGTCATCATACTGCGTCTGATCCAGATTCTCCACCGACAGCAGTGTCACCGCACCGCTCACGCTCGCGGCGCCGTCCTCTCCGCCGTCGTATCCGATTACATGCCAGGTCTCATCCGCGTACCACAGGGTCTCCGGACTACTTGTGTTAACATTCTGATTCAGCACTTCTGTGCCAAGATTCATGGCCGGATCTGTGCTTGCCGCATAGACCGGCGCACCTGTTTGCGGCACGAAACACACTGTAACAGCGATAGCAAGAAGCGCTGTCAGGAGCCGTGCCATTCGTTTTTGTAGTTTTTGCTTCATTCTGTTCCCTCACTTTCGTTTGAATCGTCTGCCCTTCGCAGAACAAACTGTGTGTAGATGTGTCTCCTCAGTTTCCATGTATGCCCATGCTTCAAATGACCATTGTAGCTTACAAGACTTCTTCTGATCTCCTCCGATGTCATCTCCTCCTGTGCATATTTTCGCGCAAAGGCCTTCAGCCTCCGTTTGAAGCGCTGCTTGTTCGAAGATCGCAGTTTCTTTATGATCTTGCCCGTATCCGTCAGATAGAAATGCCATCCGAGGTAATCGACTCCCTGAGAAAGTGGAAAGATCTGCGTCTTCTGGTTAAATTCCAGATGCAGTTTTTGATCCGCAAAATCTCTGACTCCTGCGAGCACCTCTTTCAGGTATTCCTTATCTTCGTGGATGAGCACGAGGTCATCCATGTATCTCGTGTAGTATTTGATGCGGTATTGTTCCTTGATCAGTCTGTCGACAGGATCAAGATAATACAGCGCAAACCACTGACTCGTCTGGTTGCCGAGCGGCAGGCCTTTTCCTGTGTCCGCATTGTGACTGTCAATGATCATATACAGCAGATCGCGCATCCGTTCGTCCGGAAAGTTTTCCAGCCTTTGCTTCAGCACTTCATGGTCAACGCTGTCAAAATACTTCCGCACATCGCATTTGAGGAAGAATCCGTTCGTACCATGTTGGCTGTAAAACTTCCTGAGAAACTCTGACAGCCTTCTCATGGCAAAGTGCGTTCCTTTGCCTTGTCTGCAGGCCGCACAGTCATAGATGAGCCTGTTTTCAAAGTACGGTCTCAGAATATTATCGCAGAGACTGTGCTGCAGGACACGATCCCGGAAGTAACTCGCCTGGATTTCCCTCTTCTTCGGATCATAGATCATGAACCGATAATATCCGGACGGGCGGTATGTTCTGTCTTTCAGCTCCTCATGAAGCCGCCACAGGTTCTGCGCCAGATCCAGTTCGAACCTGATGATATCCGGCGCATTTCGCTTCCCCCGCGCCGCCATGCGATATGCGTTGTACAAATTGCTGAAGCCATATATATTCTCATAAGAGTATCGCTCATCTGTCATGATTCGATCTCTCCTGAAGTTTCAGATGACTGCCGGGGAGCAAGCAGTCCTGCTCACTCCAAAAGATCGAAAGCATCTGCGTCCGTTCCTCCGACAGTATGTATTTTTCCGCGCTCATGCGCGAAACGGAATCAGGGTTCCTTTGCCTTATGCAAGCAGCCTTTCGGCCGCACAGGTGAGCCGAACCTTCGACACACTTCGGGCGATAAGGCGACGCGGGACGCACCCCGTAAGTGTTATTGACATTGTTGCCATTGTTGTTGACGTTGCCATTGCCGTTAACGATTGCTGTTTAGTTATCGTTATCGCCCGGAGAGCGCAGCCACCAACTAACGGAGCCGCCATAAAACCTATTCAACCCTGTCCCTTACCAAGTATTATACAGGCCTTCTCTGAAGCGGTAAAGCAGGATTACTATGGACGCATGCCCATTCTTTTGTCATCACTTTTCATCCATGCGCCGAGCAGATTCTGAACATCGTAGACTTTCTTTGTGATCTGCTCATACTGTTTTGGAAGGATCGCTCCCTGCTCCATAGCGAGCTGCGCCATGTATGCCAGAAGCCTGCATTCTGTCATCGACTGTCGTTGGTATTCCCTGCGTCTCTCAAGCGTTGCAGGATTCCCCTTTACGAGGAATACCTCGTTGGCGCGGTACAGGTTCTCTATGATGTTTAAAGCATAATTCTGCAGCTTTGTAGTCAAGGTGAAGCGGAATCTCTTAGGTGATTTCTCAGTAACGGTGAGGATGTAGCTGCATAGATCTTTTGCCTTCGTGATAACGGAGAGCTCCGATTGCTTCCGATTCTGCATTCCTGACCCCTTCTTCCGGTGATCACATCTGCCCCGCGCCTATGAAATTAAATCTTCTCTATATACATAGATACGCTAAAGCAGACTATTCCCAGTCTTTTATAATACATTCAATTGCGATGGTGTCAAGTAGTTGTGGAGTTTTTGGTTGACAAGTTCTTTGGTGAGCGGTTATTTGCCAATACAACTTAAGCCTCTGGCGGCTATGGCGAGGATGATCGTACGCATTCCCTTTGTCAAGGGCTTCGCAAGCGGCCTTGCATCTCTCCTCTGCCGCCCTTGACCAAGTGCCCGCGTCCGATCCGGCTTCAGGTACGCCGCCCGGAGGCTTGTGAAGGGTTTGCCCCTTCCCTTCTTCACGAAAGCAGGCTCATCGTTCGTCCCATTTTGTGAATCATGATTCTTGTTGCGCTTCCTGTATCCATGATAGGCTCTTCTTTTTCAAAGAGGCTGAAGTCTCTGGCGCTCTTCAAGTACTCTTCTATGCAGCGCTCCGCGTACTTCCTGTATGTCTCCGGATCCTCCTTCACCCTTCGCATATCCTTCTTTTCGAGTCTTCCCCCGTTGAACAGGTAGACTCTTGTTTCCACTATCTGTCCCAGTGCTTCGACTCCCCAGCCGATTGGATCCCGGCTCAGCCGTTCCGATAGCACATGGCTGATCTGTGCCTCTGTACAACTTCCCGGGATATCCTCTGTCACTCTTCTTCGGATCGTGTCCCATGACCGGAACAGATATACAGCAAACCGCTCCAGTCGTTCCCGCTCCTTGTCATTCAGGGGGCTCGCCAGAAGTTCCTGCATGTAATCATCCGCTCTCTTCCTGTCGTTATGTTTCAGAGCGAAGATAAGGGCCGTTCGGACGTTGCGCTTCGGCAGGATCTGACTGACACCTCGAAGTTCCTTGTAGAAGTGATATCCGTCCATGACATGCCTGGTCTTTGCGAAATTGTTCAGTCCCTTTTCGATCCAGCTTCCGCCGTCCCCATGTACGTATATTGCTTCAAGCTGGTCTATATCATAGGCCTTTTCGATGTACCCTTCGACGCTTTCCCAGGCGGCCTTCGGGTTCAGTTCCCGATCAGAAAAATACATGGGATTCCGCGTCCTGTTTCGTCTCTCTGCGATTCGGTCTGTTCCTTCGGTTACCGTTATCAGGGGTACTATCCGATTGCGCTTCCCTCTCTCCTTCCCCGGCTTCTGCATGTGCACATGGTCTTCATCCGCATATACATGCAGTTCCTTTACAGCCCGATTCTCTTCCCACGGCTCTTTTTCGGGGATGTTGGCTTTTAATATCTGAAGTCGCACCGACTGTCGACTGACGGCGCCTCCTGTTACGATCGCCGCCGCCTTTGCATAGGAACACATGGCGGCCTGATTGACCAGCTCCGCCCCCACGGCGCCTCCTATTCGCTCATATTTTTCGATCCCCAGCATTCTGTCCAGAACGCTGCAGTGCCGTCCGGTATTTTTGTCATAGTAGTAGTCTCTTTTGTATTCGATCGGACCAAGCGTGGTCAACACGCTGCGGCGCCGGTCTTTTTCCTTGAGTACGAGACCCTGCTCCCTGCGGAAGGACTTATCGCTTCTAAGACCTTCGTTCATCTCTGTTATGATCATCTCTATGATGTCTGCGGAGATAGTCTTACAGTCTTCCAGCACATGTGTCGCCATGATATCTACATCAGAGAGTTCGCCGGTTTCTGCTCTTTCCCAAATCTTTTTTGCCAACTGCTCCAGTTTCTGTAGTATACTATTTTCCATAGAGATAGCTCCTTTCGGTGTTTGTTGGGTTTTTTTATTTTACACCATGGAGCTTATCTCTTTTTTCTTTTCTTCTAAAACTCCACAATTATTTTACACTAACTTCAATTGCCACACTGTTCTACAAGCCTTTTCACCTCAGCACTAATGGCGGATTTGCAAGCAACTCATTGACCATATCCTTGTAGTTTGAGATATCCTTTACCTGCATAATTGATGTGATCTTCTTCCCGGCATCCTTGCTGGATGCGCCGCAGTGGTACACTTTCATATCCTTTGTATTGTAGTCGAGGATGATGTAGCGGTCGTGAGCCTTATTTGCCGTTGTGATAAAATCAATGCTGCGTCCGGGATTCTCCCTCTGAAAGTCCGCATACTCTGTTCTTCGCAGTGGCGGCCTTGCCTTGTTGTCACTGATAACCGTCAGCTTGACCGTAGGCATGGAATGGAGCAGATGCTGAAGTGTCTTTGTGCTGATATAGTCATCGATGACCAACAGTTTTCTCTTTGCGCGGTGATAGATCTTCTGATAGGCAAGATCTGCTTTGAAAGGCTCGCCATCAAGAATCAGGATCTCATCATGCTCAATACCGGAATCAAACAGCTTCATGAAATCAGAAAGATCAGCCTTGGTGACCACAGTATCAAGTGTATCCTTGATTTCCCGGATATCATCAGTGTTTCTTTCCACCTTCTGCGCCAGTGCAACATAATCTTTCTGCGTGATCATGAGCTGCTGGTTTTCGATGATATAATCCTTCATGCTCTTGAACAGGCGAATCAGCTTTTTACTCTGCTTTGTCGCCAGATCACCTTTGAGTACTGTCATCAACATATAGATGCCCTGCTCGGTAAAAGCATTAGGCAGTTTTCGGCGACCGCCCCAACTTGATATCACATTTTGTGACATCAAGATTTCAAACTCACTCTTTGTTATCCGGAACATAAAATCCTCATCAAATTTTTCAATGTTCCTGCTTACTTGCTGATTGAATGCGCTTGTTGAATATCCGTATATCTCTGCAAGATCAAAATCCAACATCACCTGCTGTCCACGAATCATGTGTATTTTGTCACGCAACGACTGTTCTTCTACGATTATGATTTCGTTCTTTTCTTCCATCCATCTTTCTCCTCTACCATATAGACTTGATATGCCATTTTGACATATCAAGTTTTAATCTTTCCACAGGGGCATCATAATCCCTACAGCCTTTCCCTCCACTGACCGCCGCCCCCTCTCGCGTGTATTTTCGCAGAATTAACGAGGGGGGATACCCGGAAGCGCATGTTGTCTCCGATAGTCCTTGCTATAGGGGCATCCGGAAATTTTTGTTTTGCGCTTTTGTTCGGAAAACGGCCTGTTTAATGTCTATTTTTTACCGTTAAAAGCGATACTTCCTGTAAACACATCGGCACCCGTCAAGGTTTCCTGCGCACGGCAGCGATTGAATTCAGAAAGGATGATGCTTTCCACAGCCTGCTTGCCATATTCATCCAGACGGGCATATTTCAGAGCGTATTCTGTCAGATCCTGCTCGACCGTCCACTTGCCGAGCTGCTCGGCATCCGCATCTGCTATTTCATTAAAGGAATTCACATCTGTTCTTCCCATCAGATAATCCATGCTCGCATGGAACATTCCGCACAATTGATCCAAGACGTCAAAACTCGGACTACGGCTTCCGGTCTCCCATGTGGAGATCGTTCCTTTTGTTACGCCCAGTTCTTTGGCCAGATCGGTCTGTGTCATTCCGTTTTTCTTGCGGAGCTCCTTGATTCTTTCACCCATTGTCATATCGTGTTACCTCGTTTCATATCGCCCGTTAAGTTTGTGTATCGTTTACTTTCGTAAATAGAATAACGCACTTTGTAATACTTGTCAATTATTTTTTCGTGTTTCCGCGTAAAAAAGTGTGAAAAGTTTTCACATATCGTCATTTTAAGTGTTGACAAGTAACGATTTGTGTAGTATTTTGAGAATATGAAAGTACGACAGATATCGTTACTTGGAAAGGAGGAAAGGTATGACAACGGACAGACCCAACATGATGACGATCCGCCAGATAGCCAAAACCGGGCTGTTATCAGAACACGCGCTCCGGCTGATGCTGAGGGCAGGAAAGCTCCCGGCCATCTATATCGGAAAGAAAGCACTCATCAATTATGACAAGCTGGTCGATCAACTTGAAAGTCTGGATGTGGACGTGAGCCAAATGCCGGAACAGAAGTGAGCACAGATATCAGCGGAAAGGAGGTGGCGCAGATGTATGACCGCATACCGCAGAAGCTCAAGGA
>JAUNNP010000104.1 GCA_030531385.1 Eubacteriales bacterium | reverse complement strand
AGATACTGCCACTTATATGTAACTCTCTTCCAGCTGCTGTCAGTTCCGGTAAGACCGGTACTTGCTCCCGAGTTGATATTGGATGCAAAATTTCCGTCTACGGTTGCTGTATAGTCAGCAAGAAATACCCAGGGATCATCCACATCATAATCACCTGTTTCAACTGTTTCCCCACCTGTTATTCCAAATTCACTTACAGCAATATTGTAATATGCGTGATCATTGTTCTTTGGAACAGCGCGGACAGTTACCTTTACCACTCCGTCGGCAGCTGAATTTATAAAGCTCTCAACATTGTACCTGGTCTTTCCCTCTACCGTATACTCCTGCTTTACCTTGTTTCCGGAAGCATTCGTATACTGTATCCTGATGCGGTACTGATGAGCCCAGTCCATATCATCCCAGGTCGCCCAGCTTCCTGCAATAACGGCATCCTCATAGCCCTCTTCTTCGGTGGCAAGGGCTCTTACTGCCACGCCTATCTCACCGTCGGCATCGGCTGAAAGGGCCGAAGCCACGCTCGTATAAAGCTGCTTGGTCTTTCCGTGGGTCGTCTTTGTATCTCCGTTTTTCGTAGTATAAGTGATCACATACTCATACTGTCCGGCATACGGTACCTCAGCCCAGGTGACTTTCTTCGCCGCCTTGTCAATAACAGGAGACGGAGAGATAAGCCGGTAGAAGGGATACACCTGGAGACGCCCTTCCGCATCGGAATTATCAACTGAAACATAGTCAACATAGGTCGTCCTGATGCCGGTCCCGCGGATCTGAAGGTCCTCATCCAGAGAATTGTTGTCAGAATGGACCTTGATAATGTAATTATACGGAATAGTCGGGTTCAAGGTCGTTTCCGGCTTTTCTCCGAAATCAATGCTGATATCGTCATTGCTGTCCGTATCTTCAAGCTCAAATTCCGGCATAAAGGCCTCTCCGGCATTATGCTCCGGAATCTCATCAAGATTTACTCTTAAATCTACATATTTTGTTGCTGCAAATGCGCTGAAGCTCATGACCCCGGCTGCGGCAACAGTGAGCACTGCCAATGCTGAACCCTTAATGCCATTTATTGATCTTCTCATTTTTATCCTCCGTATTTTACGCATTCCGTAATCAATACCCGCTTATATACCGGCGGATCACTTGCCGAAAAGTCCCTTTATGGTGCTCCACATTGTTTTAAAGACATTTGCAACTCTTACTGCCAATGTTGCAGGTGTCTCAGCGATCTCCGAATCAGCGGTTTCGGCTTTGTCTTCAGCTATACTGATCTCTGCAGTACGGCAGATGATGCTTACTGTCTTCGGCTCCTTATTTTTCGAGCTGGTAAGCGATTCCTTCGCCGCATCCGGATCCATATTAAGGAAATTATTTTCTTCCTCCTGCTTATCGAGCTCATCATTAATAGTCTTTCTGAGATCAGCTCCGGCATTCTTCATTTTTTCTGTATTATCGATCATCTTTCCGGCATTTTCAACAGCCTCTCTTCCGACCTCTATGCTGTCATCTCCGGCCCGGCTCAAATCCTCTGAAGCTGCGCGGAGCGTGTTATTGAGCACCTGCCCGGTCTCAGCCATATCAGTAACGAGCTTTTCCGTCTCTTCGATAAGGTTTGAGGCATTGGTCATTGCCGTCTGAACATCCTCATAATAGCTGTTCATTATTCCTGTAAGCTGATCTATATCAGCTATCACCTTGCGCAGGCTGTCTAAGAGCCTGCTTGTCTGATAGGATACAGCCGAGCCCGCGTTAAGCAGATCATCCATGTCACTTACCGTGGTCTCAAGCAAGGTAAACATATCATCATAATCCACGCTTCCGTAGGCGGCCGCCGCATCCGCGATTATCTCAAGGCTGACGTCTGACAGACTGTTAAGGCTGCCTGCAAGACTCGTTCCTGTAAATGCTGTCGATCCGGCCAGCGTGCTTACCCCGTTTTTCAGATCGATCATAGAGGTCATTCTGCCTGTAAATCTCGAGGCCTTATCCGTATACTCAGGAGCCGGTCCGCTCGCAAGACCCATAAGCCTCATTGCAAGTGACATCATAGTGGCATTGTCAGTTATCTTGTTTTTCCCTGCAAATGCACTTATAGCCGCATACACTGCCGAAGTGTCTCCGGCCTGTGCCTTGGTAAGGGCCTTGGCAAAGCTGTCAAGGTCTGAAGCGGTGACTGAATAGGCCTGATCTGATGCTGATTTCGGGCTCACATCATATACCGCGTTTGTCGGTGTCCCTTTGGCAACGGCAGTATAGCTTTCCCCAATGAGAGCGGGATCTGCCAGAATATCATAAATATTAAGAAGGTAAGCAACCGACGATGTCTGGGCCTTAAGCTGCTCCGCAGTCACAGCGGTCTTATCCGGGATAGAGGAGTTTATCACCTCTATTACAGCCTCAGGCAGATACTCCTCCTCATACTCCGTCCCCAGGACAGCCGCATCGGTCACAGCTCCCGATGCCTGCTTCTGAAAGGTGTCCGACCCGCTTATGGCAAGGATATTGCCGTAAGCTGCACCGCCTCTTTGCATATCGTTCATCAGTTCATCAAGCGCAGTCTTTGTGACCAGGACATCTGCCTCAACGCTTGAGATATTGTAGGTATTGCTCACAGCCATCTCGGATGACAGGGTACGGAGCTTTCTGCTTAAGGTGCTCATCACAGCACTTGAATTCACGAGATGCGCATCCATGGTATTAAGGTTTTTATTAAGATCATAGACCATCCACTGCATGGTCTTAAGCGAGGTATCTAAGGGATCCAGCAGAGCGCTCAGATCTCTTAAGTCCTGAAGGCTCACATCGATTCCATTAAATATAATGGTCCTGTTCTGATCTATCTTAGCCTTACCGCCGGCGAGCTCGTCAAGGACCTTGTTTGTCTTTTCAAGCTGCGAAGACATATCTGAAACATTATCCATAATGGCCTCTACACTGTCCATCATGACATTGGTATTATCTCTGAATTTGTCCTCTATTTCCTTAAGATCCTTTATCTTTGAAAGATCGCTGACAGTTGCCGGGGTCATGATCATCATAACTCCCATGGATTCAAACTTATCGCTGCCAAAACGGGCCGTAAAATGCCCCTCTTTACCCGGAAGGGCTTCGAAGGCAATTCCGCTGTAATTTCCGAAGCCTGCTTCCATGGAATCAGGAGCATCTATCGAATAAACATTCGAAGTATCCATGGGAATAACTATCATAAGCAGATAATTGTCCTGCATATACTTTGAGACGCTCTTGTCGGGCACAGCATCAATATCTATCTCCACAGTTCCGGAAGCTCCCGCAAGCTGCTCAGGTGTAGATACCACACCGTTAAGCTTATAGGTAACGTCAAACTTCCACGGCATTACAACATCATCCGGATCTAAGCCTCCCTGAAAATAAAAGGTACCTCCCTTTTCCGGTGCATTCCAGGTAACGGAATCAGCATTCTTCTTTGGCTTCTGGGTATCCGACATATTTGTGATCTCTGTGTATTTGCCGTAATCGGTATAGCTTTCTTCCGTTCCGAACCTGATGCCCTTTACTACATTGGCCTTATCAATGCCGCCGTATGCGTCCATATTCACATAAAGCTTTTCCTCGACCTCAGCAGATGGCGCTGCCGCAAAGGCTGTCACGCTGAAGATATTCATGCAGAGCATGCCGGCGGCCACTGCAGCCGCTGTACTTTTTTTAATTATTCTGTTCATCATTTGTCTTTTCATGGGTCCTGAGCTCCCTAAGCTTTTGAATGCGTGCCTGCCGCCTTTCTTCAGACGTTGTAACAATAAACCTGTCCATCAGTTTAAGTATCTGCGGCATAAGGGTAGTTACAAAAAATACCGAGAATATCGCTCCTCTTCCTATAAGGTGTCCCACCTCGCAGATCGCCGGGCTGGTGGAAACAAAATAAACTATATAGCCGCAGGCTATAAGTATACCTCCCGAGGTGAGCATTGACGGAAAGCTTATCTTTATCATCTCTATGGCAGCCTTGTTTTTGTCCGGCTCGTGCACCCTGATATGCGAATAATTTTCTATGGTAAGTATCGCATAGTCGATAGTAGATCCGAGCTGCACGCAGGATACGACAGCATAGGCTATAAATATAAGCTCGTTTCCGGCAAGATACGGAAATGACATATTAAGGTATATCGCGCACATGATAGGTATCATCGCACCTATGGGCACGACCGGGGACTTAAAGGCTATCGCCACTACGAGGAAAATGCTTATGATCGCCAGCATATTGACCATTGCGTAGTCAGTGGAAAGTATCTCCTGCATATCCATGGTCGTAGGCGTCGTTCCCGCCAGATAAACATTTTCCGCGCCGTAATACCTGTCTATAATTGCTTCTACCTCATCGGAATACATATAGGCTGCCGGCGATTCTGATTTTGTTTTCATGTATATAAGAAGCCTCGTATATCCGTTCTTATGGAACATCTCCGTAAGGCTGTTCGGAAGTATTCCCTCATACATTCCATCAGGGAGGTATGAGGACATTCCCATTACCTTCTTTATATATGTCTTTTCATCAAGTTCATCTATAAGCTGCTTTTCCTTAACGCTTCCTTCATCCGGGAAGATCGCAACAAGCATATTCGATCTTCCGAATTTCGCGTCAATTTCCTTGGCCTGGTGATAAATTTCCGTTCTTTCACCCGCACCCGTTGCCTCTACGCCGTACATGAAGCTGTTCATATTCTGGGTAAAGTACATCGGAACGGCCAGCAGCAGCATGACAATAAGTATAAATGGACTTACTTTGCAGACTACCCTTGAAAAAACCTTAAGCTCCGGAAGCAGGGCCCTGTGCCTGGTCTTATCTATCATATCCGACATCATAAGAAGAAGTGCCGGCATAAAGAAGATGACCATAAGCAGTGAGCATATGATACTCTTTGACATTACTACTCCGAGGTCAAAGCCTATCTTAAACTTCATGAATACGAGGACCACAAAGCCGAAGAAGGTAGTAAGTGAGCTTGAAAGCACCGTTCTTATAGTAGTATTGAGACCCGCCTTAAGCGCCGATTCCTTGTCAAGTCCGCCCTTACGCTCACGCTCATAGGCACTCAGCAGGAAAATAGCATAATCCATCGATGTCGCAAGCTGTATGACCGCCAATATGTTATTGGTAATATGAGAGATCTCCCCGAGTACCACGTTGGTTCCCTTATTAATAACTATCGCCGCTCCTATAACCAGGAGAAACAGGACAGGTTCAAGATAAGAGGTGGTCGTCAGCATGAGTATAATAAAAATCATCGCAACAGCTACCGTCAGTATGGTCTTCATCTCACCTTCAACATTTTCCACGTTGAATTTGGAGGTCGGTGACATACCCACAAGATAGCCGCGCTCTCCTATTATCGCATTGATCTCGTCTATTGCCGCATGCGTCAGATCGGAATAATCTCCCTCGATGAAGGTGACATCCATGACTGCGCAGTTATCCTTGTAATAGTCCTCTATTGCGCCATAATCAATAAATTCAGATGAGGTATAGATCGAATTGGTAAGATCACACCAGATCAGCTGATCCACTCCATCCACAGCGGCTATCCTGTCCTTATACTCCTTTGCCTCATAAAGCGTGACATCCTTAAGCATGATACGCCCGGTGCCGGGATATCCAAAGGTATCTGTCATCTTGTCGATGGCTATCTTGGAAGTGGCAAAATCCGGAAGATAGACTGTAAGGTCATAGTTTATACCTACAGTAAGACTAAGAAACGCATTAATAATGATCACAATAAGGATAAATCTCATTATGCCTCTGTTGTGGTCTACGATAATATCTGCCAGGTTCTTATGCTGCTTTTTCCTGTCCTTTTGCTTTATCTGCTCCGGATCCTGATGGAGCTTTGTCTCGACAGTATTTTCCTTTTTCTTTTTAAACAGACCCATGCTTTACATCCTGCTGCTTTATAACGACCTAAACTGCCCACAAGCCATAGTGATCCGGCGGGCAGCAATATACAACTTATTGTGTTTTATTAGATTTTTTTCTTTTAACTGACAGCTATCTTTTTATTGACATTTGTCAATTAACGTGGTACGGTTCCTAATTATAAAAGGGAGACCGCATAAAGGCAATAATCATTTTCTAAACTAAAGTACAATTTTAAACAGTTTTTTAACAAATGTTGATTAAAGCATAAAATTATTTGATCATTTATATTTGGAAATTTATCATGAGTGATTACGAAGCAAACAACCGCAGTGATGTGAAGGACAGAAGAATAAGAAAGACCAGGGCCGCTCTCAAAAAGAGCCTGACCACCCTGCTCCAGCATAAAAATGTGAAGGATATCTCCGTCAAGGAGCTTACTGACCTGGCCGATGTAAACAGAGGAACCTTTTATCTTCATTATAAGGATGTATTTGATCTTCTCGAGCAGTCGGAGCAGGACCTCCTCGATGAGTTCTCCGAGGTCATCAAAGGCATTCCGGCGGATACTATTAAAAATAATCGTGCTGAGATCTTTGTTAAAGTATATACCCTGTGCAAGGAGAATGCTGATCTGGTGCGGATACTGCTCGGTGAAAACGGTGACATTAAGTTCCTAAATGGCATCAATACATTTCTAAAGGAGGCCTGTCTCAAAGACTGGAGTCCCTACCTTAAACAGGTGGAAATCAATCAGTTCGATGCATTCTTCAGCTTCCTTGTAGGCGGCTGCTGCAGCCTTCTTCAGTACTGGTTCTC
>JAUNNP010000103.1 GCA_030531385.1 Eubacteriales bacterium | reverse complement strand
ATAAGCAACACCTGTTGATTTCTTATCTTGATTCCACTATAATGGGAAAAGACGAGTGGTTCAATCAGCAGTGTTTGGCGATACGAAACTTGCTAAACACATCTGTCGAATGTGTTTATGAACTTTCGGAATTCAAGAAATTGACGGAGGCGATGAAGATGGGGCTGGACGCAAGAGTCAGATATACAAAGATGGTCATACAGGTAAACTTCGTGACCCTCTTAAAACAGAAGCCGATCAATAAGATCACCGTGAAGGAGATCTGCGATATGGCAGAGATCAACCGGGCAACCTTCTATAAATACTATGCCGACGCCTATGAGCTGATGGAAAAAATGGAGGAACAGATTCTGTCGGAGCTGCAGGCCGTCATGCAAGAATCCATCAAGGAAGGCGTGGAGATGACCTTGATCCGGATTCTGGAGAAGATGAAGGAAGACGGAGAATTGTACATCGCGCTGTTTTCCGGGAACGGAGATACTACATTCCCGATGAAGATCTTCAGAATGTGCTACGCGGAATTCGAGGAATTTATCCATAAAAAATACCCGCGGCTTTCGGAAAAGCAGCGGGCATGGATCTATGTATACACGGCTCAGGGGAGCTCCGGCATTTTGAATTACTGGATATCCGACGGAATGCAGGAGTCGGCTAAAGAGATAGCGGAGTTTATCAATCAGTTGATCGACAGTACCTTGAAAAATCTGTGAGTATTGCTTCCTTATCTACACGGCGGAAAGTATCGTGAACATAGCAAATTACGATAAAAACGACGGAGGTATGCGCCCGAGAATGTGATATGATCCCGGGGTCTTTTTATTGATACAATTGGCGCGGCAGTGTATAATTTAAATGATTTTACGCGAGGAGGATGAGCCGTGACCGAGAAAGAGAAGAATATCCAAAGCAACGTAAACGCCGAAGTGGACGGAAAAGAGTATCCGGCACAGGCTTTTCGTGACGTTGATCAAATGATGGGAGATCAGCTTAAACAAGAAGCCGTTCTTTCACGCCGCCACGATATCATCATGTCTTTAGCCAATATCTATACATCGGTATTCTATATCTCGCTTAAAGATCATACTTATATCAATGAGAAAGTATCTGACAATCTGGATTCCATCATTGCCAGCAATAACGCTGATGAAGCATTTAAAAAGGCATGCACTTATCTGATGGCCCCGGAGTATGCCCAGCCCATGCTGGAGTTTACCGATCTTAATACCTTAAGTAAGCGTATGGGTTCACGTAATATGATCACGACCCAGTATTTTGGTCAGGTAGTGGAAAGTCCCGGAAGTCATTGGATCGAAGCCTCCTTTATCGAAGCCGGGCGTAATGAACAAGGTGAGATCACTCATGTCTTATATGTCACCCGTCCGGTATACAATAATCTGGCAATCAACACTCAGACTTTACCGGTCATCGAATCCTTGGCGGAAGGTATTCCGGGTGGATTCTTTATCTACAAGGCAGACGATCAGCATGAATTTATCTATTCCAGCTCCAGAATGTGGAAGATGGCCGGCTGCGCCAATGAAGAAGAATTTAAGAATCTAACAGGTAATTCTTTTGATGGATTGATCTATGAAGATGACCGGAATGTTACCTTACGGGCGATTGAAGACCAGATCATCCATAATGAGGGCGCTGCCGGCCAGGTCGATCATGTCCGTTACCGGATCAGGACCTTTAGCGGTGAATTGCGCTATATCGATGATTATGGACACTTGGCTCATACTGACGAGTATGGCGATGTCTTCTATGTATTTGCGGCTGATATCACTAATGAATTTATCAGAGAAGAAAGAGATAGAAACAAACGCGAAGATGCCTTCCGGACCGGTTTCTACCTGATGAATGAGACTCTTCATTCCGGTGTCTGGGGCATGAGCTTTAATGAACAGGGTGAGATGATCGAAGTCTCCTGGAGTCAGGAATTCCGCAAGATGCTGGGTTATCAAAACGAGTTGGATTTCCCGAATGTACTGGAATCCTGGTCTGATCTTCTGCATCCTGGGGATAAAGATAGAGTACTAGCTGAATTCCATGGTACGATTAATGATTATACCGGTAAAAAGACGTATGATGTCAATTATCGTATGCAGGTAAAATCGGGAGAATGGCGTTGGTTCCATGCGGCAGGCCGTCTGTCGCGCCGAGAAGATGGCACACCGGATATGTTTGTCGGCATCTTCGTTGATATTACCGAACATAAACGGCAGGAAGATTTCTTACAGGATGCCTTAACGCAGGCTGAATCAGCCAATAAAGCGAAGTCTGATTTCCTGGCCAACATGTCTCATGACATACGCACACCTATGAACGGCATTATTGGCATGACAGCCATTGCAGCCGCGCATATCGACGATAAAGAGCGGGTGGTGGATTGCCTGCAGAAAATCACCGGGGCATCCAGACACCTGCTGTCCCTGATCAACGAAGTTCTGGATATGTCCAAGATAGAATCAGGAAAAGTCGACCTTGCGGAAGAAGAATTCAACCTGTCCGAGCTGGTCGACAACATGGTCACGATGATCCGGCCGCAGGTGGAGGAACACGGACATGATTTCAAGATTTCCATACGGAATGTGACTCACGAAAGAGTTATCGGTGATTCGCTGCGAATGCAGCAGATCTTCATGAATATGATGAGCAACGCTGTCAAATATACACCGGACGGCGGAGAGATCAAGCTTACCATCGAAGAGAAGCCTACGAACAGGCCAAAGGTTGGATGCTTTGTATTTACCTTTGAAGACAACGGAATTGGTATGTCTGAGGAATTCCAGCAGCATATCTTTGAACCGTTTTCCAGAGCGGACGATGGGCGTATCACCAAGATTCAGGGAATGGGTCTGGGTATGCCGATTGCCCGTAATATCGCCCGCATGACCGGCGGAGATATTGAAGTGAAGAGTAAACTTAATGAAGGCTCCACCTTTATCGTTACCATCTTCCTGGAGCTTCAGGAGGAAAATGAAATCAACTTTGCAGAGTTTGCCGATCTGCGTGTGCTTGTTGCGGATGATGACGAGACAGCCTGTGAGGCGGCATGCATCATGCTGGATGACATTGGAATGAAGAGTGAGGGTGTTACCTCCGGAAGGGAAGCCGTGAACAGCGTCATAGAGCATCACGATAGGGCACAGGACTTCTTTGCA
Organism: Eubacteriales bacterium; assembly: GCA_030531385.1. Classification (GTDB taxonomy): domain Bacteria; phylum Bacillota; class Clostridia; order Lachnospirales; family Lachnospiraceae; genus Avilachnospira. The sequence goes on along the minus strand of JAUNNP010000103.1, from coordinate 3,574 downwards.
GTCCTTCTTGACTGGAAGATGCCTGATATGGATGGCGTCCATACGGCAAAAGCAATCCGAAAGGCAGTCGGACCGGATATCCCGGTCATCATTATTTCTGCCTATGACTGGAGTGAGATCGAGCAGGAAGCCAGAGCAGCCGGCGTGGATGCATTTGTTTCCAAGCCGCTGTTTAAGTCTCGACTCGTGCACGTGTTTGACACCCTTGTTAACCACAGTGCTGAGCAGGAAAGGGCCCCGCTTCAGGACATCGAGGATATGGATCTGAGCGGACACAGAGTTCTTCTTGTAGAAGATAATGAGCTGAACAGCGAGATCGCCAAAGAGATTCTTGAGATGACGGGTCTCGCTGTTGAAACTGCATGGGATGGAACTGAGGCTGTCGACAAGATGACGGAATGCGCCGATGGCTATTATGACATGATCTTTATGGATATCCAGATGCCGAAAATGAATGGCTATGAGGCAACCAGAGCCATTCGGTCCATGGGCAAAGCTTATTGTAAGCGCGTTCCGATAGTAGCCATGTCGGCCAATGCCTTTGCTCAGGATGTGGAAGCATCACGCAACTCAGGTATGAATGAGCATATCGCAAAACCGCTGGATATGAGTGCGCTGGCAAGAGTGCTGGAGCGATGGATCAAGAAAATCTAATGTCACTCGAACCTTGTTTAATAAAATAAACTTCCTTGTAATTAGGTATGGTTCTATGGTAGAATAATGCAATTGTAAAATCGTTTTATTTTATCGGACATTTCCGATGCAGATAAGGAGAAGCTAATGGTTAATTTTAAGGAAGATGAAAGCCTTCATATGCTGAATCATTCCTGCGCCCATCTGATGGCACAGGCAGTCAAGCACCTTTACCCGGATGCAAAGTTCTGGGTAGGTCCCGTAGTGGAAGAGGGCTTCTATTATGATATGGATCTTGGCGGAGCGGTCATCAATGATGAGTCTCTTCAGAACATCGAGAAGGAAATGAAGAAGGTCGCAAAGACCGGTATCAAGATATACAGAAGAGAGATCACCAAGGCTGAGGCTCTGGAAATGTTTAAGGACGATCCTTATAAAATCGACCTTATCGAGCGTATGGATGACGGCAATATCACCTGCTATGATCAGGGCGATTTTACCGATCTTTGCCGTGGACCTCATGTGGACAATGTTAAGCTCTGCCGCAATTTCAAGCTTGTTAAGCATTCCGGTGTTTACTGGAAGGGCGATGCTGAAAATCAGGTGCTTGAGCGTATCTATGGTGTATGCTTCCCTACTCAGGAAGAGCTTGAGGAGCATTTAAAGCTTCTTGAGGAGGCTAAGGAGCGTGACCACAGAAAGATCGGCAAGGATATGGAGATATTCATGGTCGATGATATGGTTGGACGCGGACTTCCCATGTTCCTTCCCAAGGGTCAGATCATCTGGCAGGAGCTTGAGGATTATATCAAGGCCAAGGAGCGCAAGCTCGGTTATCAGCACGTTATGACTCCTTGCGTAGGTACTGTGGATCTGTATAAGACCTCCGGACATTGGGATCATTATAAGGAAAATATGTTCCCGGCTATGGAGGTAGAGGGTGAGAGCTTTGTACTTCGTCCGATGAACTGCCCGCATCACATGCGTATTTATGCAAATAAGCCTCATTCATATCGTGAGCTTCCTATTCGTCTTGCCGAGATCGCACACGATTTCCGTTTTGAGTCAAGCGGAACCTTAAAGGGAATTGAACGTGGACGTCATTTCTGTCAGAATGACTCTCATATTTTCGTTACTCCGGACCAGATCGAGCAGGAAGTAAAGGGAGTATGCAGCCTGATTTTTGATGTATATAAGGACTTCGGAATTACTGATTACCGCTGCGTGCTTTCACTGCGTGATCCTGCAGATACCAAGAAATATTACCAGGATGATGAGATGTGGAACACAGCCGAGGATGCATTAAGACAGGTGCTTAATGATATCGGCATTGAGTATACAGAGGAGATCGGAGAGGCAGCATTCTACGGACCAAAGCTCGATGTAAATGTAAGACCGGCTGTGGGCAATGAGTATACACTTTCTACCTGTCAGCTCGACTTCTGTCTGCCAATGAAGTTTGATTTAAATTATATTGACGGAAACGGAGAGAAGAAGACCCCCGTAGTTCTGCACAGAGCTATTCTTGGTTCACTCGATCGTTTCATGGCATATATCCTTGAGGAGACCAAGGGCAATCTTCCGCTCTGGCTCGCGCCTGTACAGGTAAAGGTACTTACCGTTAAAAATGATGATCCGGAGCTTAATGCTTACGCCGAGAAGGTACTCGATATTCTCGCCGGTGAGGGCATCCGTGTAGAGTATGACGACCGTTCCGAGAAGTTCGGATATAAGATGCGGGAGGCTCAGGTACAGAAGGTTCCGTACATTGCGGTGCTTGGTAAAAATGAGGCTGCTGATGGAATGGTTTCCTATCGTCTGCATGGTGAACAGAAGACGACCACTGTTACGCAGGATGAGTTCATAAAGCTTCTTAAGGATGAGATCAAAGCTAAAACCAGAAGAGTATAAATAAACACTGTTATAATATTCAGGGGGCATGATGTAAAATCTGTACATTATGCTCCCTGATTTTTATGTCAACATGTCCATTGAAAACGAAAACCGTTCGGTTTACAATTAAAACACTTGGAAAGGTGGACATCATGACAACCGCTGAATTGATAAAAAATCTCTGCGAAAATCAGAATATAAGTGTTGCCGAGCTGGCAAGAAGGATCGGACAGTCAAGACAGAATCTGTATAAAAAGCTGCAGAGGGATACGCTTACTCTTGAAGAACGCAGACAAATAGCTGCCGCTCTGGGCATGGAGTTTGAGCAGGCTTTTACTGTGCGTAACGAGAAGGAATCTGTATCGTCACATATTATTAAGGCTTTGACTTCCGTTTATACCGCTGTATTTCATTACAATATAACTGAAGATAAGATCACTATAAATAAGAATGAAGAGAAAGCTGTCAATGCCGGCAGGCTTGTGAAAAAAGGCTATCAGTATGCCATCGATACTTATATAGAGCATAATGTATTTCATAGTGATATCCAGTATATGCGCAGTGTGTCCAGACTTTCAAATATGATAGACACATTTCACAGGATGGATTCGTTTATTGCCCATTACCGTACCGACAGGAACGGAGAACTGCATTATACGTTTATGAAGTGTGTACGTATAGGCGATGCAGATAATTTTGACAGTTTTGTTCTTGCGTTTGGCAACGAAGATGATTCGACTCTTGCATACAGAAAACGCAGTGTTGTTAAAGAAAACAGAAGTGAAGCTGCAAAGAAGCTGCTGATTATTGACGATGATGAAGTCAGCAGAGAACTTCTTGCGGAAACATTGTCAGATGAACATGAGATCATTACAGCGACGGATGGTGCAGAAGGACTTAATGTCCTCATAGAAAATTATAAACAGATAGCCCTTATACTTCTGGAGCTTTATATTCCGAAAATGGATGGATTTGAGTTTATGGATAAGCTCAAGAAAAATCCTCTCTTTTCAGATATCCCTGTGATAATAATAACCGCAAGAAATGA
>JAUNNP010000102.1:2257-6759 GCA_030531385.1 Eubacteriales bacterium | reverse complement strand
ATCTGCTTTCTTGCTTATCTGCCGAGATAGACAGACTGCTTTGCCAGAACCAGCTGACATATAAAGTCATTGTAAGGTGTGGCGATGCCCACCTCACGGCCGGTCTTCGATACAGCTCCGTTGATGATCCTGATCTCGGTCTCCTTATGATTGAGAATGTCCTGAAGGCTCGAGGACTTATTTGTTCCCGTAGCAAGCGCCGTCTTATAAACATTCTCCAGCTCGGCAGCCCTGTCAAACTGACAGCCTGAGGCTATGGCAACATCGAGTGCCTCCTCTACCATAAGCCTTGCGGCTTCATGCGCATACTGATTATCATTGATGAATGCATTCTGCTGCTCCAGAAGGGCTGTGATCGCATTGATGCCAACATTGATAAGCACCTTATGCCAGATGACATTCATAACATTATCCATGACATCTACCTCAAAGCCTGCCTCGCGAAGTGCTGCCGCAGCCTTCTCGGCCTTCTCCATCGGGGCCTTCAGCGTTCCGATAAAGGTCTTGCCCATACCTGTGTGCTTTACGTGACCCGGGCCCATACCTGTCGAACCATGAGAGGTATTACCGATAACGATCTGCTCCTCAGGTATGACCTTTGCGATCTCGTCATAGTTTCCGATACCGTTCTGAAGAGTCATAACGATAGTATCCGGTCCGATCATCGGAAGCGCATTTCTTACTGCCGCCTCCAGGAACATGTATCTTACGAATACGATGAGAATGTCGACCCTGCCGATTTCTTTCGGGTCTGTGGTGATTATAGCCGGTCTGTAACAGGAAGTCTCCCCGTTTCCGACTCCCGGAACGCACTCATCTATGCGAATGCCATTTGCGCGTACCTCTTCAACAACAGGCGCATAGGTATCAACGATGCATACCTCATGAGCCTTGGTCATATAGCCTGAATAAATGCTGCCGATAGCTCCGCAGCCTAAAAATCCTATTCTCATTATTTTCTCCCGCGGCCGGACGGGCGGTCGATTCGTCTGACCGCCCCGCCGATCAAAGCCTGAAGCTTAATTTTTAATTACTTTCCGCCGTAAACCTTAGGGATCTCAACAGCCTTATTGAAGCTGAACTCAGGAGTCGGGAACTCGCCTGTCTCTGACTCGTGATGGAACTGGTTAAGACCCTTTACCATCTCCTGACGGATCTGAGCGAACTGCTTAACGAATTTAGGCTTGAAGTCGCCGTACATGCCGAGAAGATCCTGGGTAACAAGTACCTGGCAGTCAACGTCAGGACCTGCTCCGATACCAAGGATCGGAACACCTACTTCCTCACGCATAGCCTTTGCTACTACGCTCGGAACGCACTCAAGAACGATGGAGAATACACCTGCTGCCTCAAGAGCCTTGGCATCCTCGATAAGCTTTCTTGCAGACTCAGGAGTTCCGCCCTGAACCTTGAAACCTCCGAATGATGTGGCTGTCTGAGGTGTAAGTCCGATGTGACCCATAACATTGTGGCCTGCCTTAACAAGGGCCTTGATGGTATCTACCATCTCAACGCCGCCCTCGAGCTTGATGCAGTCAACGCCTGTCTCCTTAACGAGACGGTTTGCGCTTCTGATGGCATCCTCGATGCTGACATTGTATGAACCGAAAGGCATATCACCGATAATGAATGTATCAGGAGCGCCCTTAACAACTGACTTTGCGTGATGAATAACATCATCAAGTGTTACAGGAACTGTTGAGTCATAACCGAGCATGATCATGCCGAGTGAGTCGCCAACAAGGATACACTCTACATCTGAATCATTAACGATAGATGCGATAGTGTAGTCATATGCTGTAACATAACTAAACTTCTTGCCTTCTTCCTTGTACTTCTTAAAGTCAAGGACAGTCATTTTCTTCTTTGCCATGGTAGCCTCCTGAATAATTAAATAAAATTGATATCTGTTTTACTTGCAGTAGAGCTCAAGCGCAGCAACATTGAGCGGAAGGAACTTAGCCTTTCTGCCTGAGAACATCTTCTCCATCTGGTGCATGATAGTGTCCTTCTTGCAGACACCTGTCTCCTTAAGGATAGCGCCGAGCATAACGATGTTTGCCGCTCTGTCGTTTCCAAGCTCGAGAGCCTTCTCGTTGGCCGGTACTTCGATCACCTTTACATCTGTACGTGTGGAGGTCTCCGGAACAAGTGAGCTGTTGATGAAAATGATGCCGCCCGGAACCACCATGGACTCAAACTTTCTGAGTGACGGAAGGTTCATTGCAACAAGCACATCCGCATCGTTTATAAGCGGACAGCTGATAGTCTTGTCTGAAACGATAACTGTGCAGTTTGCAGTACCGCCTCTCATTTCAGGTCCGTAGGAAGGAAGCCATGTAACTTCATTTCCCTCTTCCATGCCCGCCTTTGCGATCATCTGACCGATAGCGAGGGCACCCTGTCCGCCGCTGCCGGCAAAAAACATTTTCTTTTTCATGATTAAAATCCCTCCGGGCACTTAAAGTTCTTAACTGGATAATATGCGGCCATGTCATTCTCCACAAAATGCAGGGCGTCCTTAGGTGTAAGGCCCCAGTTTGTCGGGCAGGCGCTGAGGAACTCGATGAAAGTAAAGCCGAGTCTCGCATCCTGGATCTCGAGAGCCTTCTTTACAACAGCCTTGGCCTTGCGGATATTTGCAGGGTTGTTGAGAATAACTCTCTCTACAAATACTGCGCAGTCGATCTGTGATATGATCTCGCACATCTTGAGCGGCATACCTGCCTGCTCTACTGTACGTCCGTCAACGCAGGTGGTTGCCTTCTGGCCGATAAGTGTGGTCGGAGCCATCTGGCCGCCTGTCATGCCATAGATACCGTTGTTGATGAAAAATGTCGTGAACTTCTCTCCGCGGTGTGCGGCATGGATGATCTCGCCGGCACCGATGGAGGCTAAGTCGCCGTCTCCCTGATATGTAAATACTACCTTGTCAGGCTGTACTCTTCTGATGCCTGAAGCGATAGCAGGTGCACGTCCGTGTGTGGACTCACACATATCGATATTCATGAAATGATGCGCATTGATAGAGCAGCCGATCGGAACTACGCCGATGGTATTTCCGAGATCTCCTCTCTCCTCGAGCACCTCCATGATGATGCGGTGTGCAACGCCGTGTGAGCAGCCCGGGCAATAGCTGGTATCTACAGGGAGCATTCCCTTTGTTGGTTCAAAAATAGTCTTCATGCCTTCACCTCCTCAAGTGCCTTAAGCGCTCTTTCAGCTACTTCGATAGATGACGGAACGATACCGCCTGTACGGTTGATGAGCTTAACCGGCCATCTTCCGGCTGCTGCCATCTTTACATCCTCGATCATCTGTCCCATGGAAAGCTCGGTAGAGATAACGACCTTTGTCTTAGGTCCGATTTCGTCAAATGCTGCCTTCGGGAACGGCCAGAGGCTGATCGGACGGATAAGTCCGGCCTTTACGCCCTTTTCCTCAAGGATCTCGATAGCCTCAGCGCAGATACGTGACATGGTTCCAAAGGCAACGAAAACGATCTCAGCATCGTCAAGCTTCTGAGTCTTATATCTTACGAGCTCCTTCTCTGCCTCGGCATACTTTTCAAACATGTGATTTACATGTGACTCAAGTACATCCGGCTGGAGACGAAGTGAATAAACGACATTACGTCCCTCGTGATGATCTGTACCTGTGATAGCCCATGGCTTTTCCTTTGCGATCTGCTCAGCAGAAGCGATCTCCTTTTTAGGCGGAAGCTCAACCGGCTCCATCATCTGTCCGAGCATACCGTCTGCAAAAATGATTACAGGGTTGCGGTACTTCTCAGCTATATCAAAGCACTCATAGATAAGGTCAACGCTCTCCTGAATGTTTGCAGGCGCAAATACAGGAATACGGCAGTCTCCGTTGTAGCCGCCGCGGGTAACCTGGAAATAGTCCGCCTGTCCCGGCTGGATGCCGCCTACGCCCGGGCCGCCTCTTGATACGTTCATGGCAACTAAAGGAACCTCGCATGAGCAGATAAAGCCGATGCCCTCCTGCATGAGCGCAAGTCCCGGTGAGCTGGTAGAGATAAATACTCTGCCGCCGGCTGCCGCGGCGCCGTATGCCATATTTATGGCAGCGAGCTCTGACTCAGCCTGAATAAATGCGCCGCCTGCCTTTGGAAGCTCATGGCTCATGTACTCGGGGACCTCATTCTGAGGTGTGATAGGATAACCAAAATAACATTTGCAGCCGCCTCTTATAGCAGCCTCGGCAAATGCCTCATTTCCTTTCATTAAGACCTTGCTCATGCTTCTCCCTCCTCAAGCTCATAAATACTGATGCAAAGGTCCGGACAGACTGTCACGCAGCTCTGGCAGCCTATGCACTCCTCCTGGTTTGAAACTCCTGCCGGATGGTAGCCCTTGGCATTGACCTCGGGGTCCAGGCAGAGTATCTTCTTCGGACAGAAGGAAATGCAGAGCTCGCAGCCCTTACATTTTTCCTTGTTGAACGCAAGTTTAAATCTTCTCTTCATACATATTCTCCTT
>JAUNNP010000102.1:0-2247 GCA_030531385.1 Eubacteriales bacterium | reverse complement strand
GAATAAGTCCCTCTTCAGGGACGTTCCTCCACTCAATGTTCGCCCGCAGGCCAGGTTTTTGAATCATTGTGACTGCGGTACTCACACGCCCTTCAGAGGGACTTTTTTCCCAAATTCTGCTACATTTCATGTGTCAGGGGGACGGTTCTTTTGACACCCCTGGTGCCCCGCTCATTAATACCTGCTTGTCAAGGTAGGTATCGCGCATGTACATTCCGATGGGGAAAACTTCCATGCACGGATCGATTGCGGCGTCACTGCGGGACTTCATAGCTTCAAGCTCAGCCACAACTGACTCCATCGCGCAGGCACAAAGCACCGGAAGGCCTGTGACCTCGCCGACCTGCTTCGTAAACTCATAGCCTGCGATAACATCCTCAGGCGTGGTGAACCTGATAAAGTGGGCATTTGAAATAAGGCCTGTAAACTTAAGGCCTGTAGCCTCCTCAGCCGCTTTGATCTGCTCCGCTGCTTTCTCGACTGTATCCGTTCCGGGGCGGTTACAGTTTACCACGCTCAGGAGCTGATAATCATCATGGAAATGACGGCTGAACTGATTTAATATCATCGCTCCTGACCTGTCTCCGCCTGTGTCTATGATGATTCTGGTGTCCTCATCTTCTATAGGTGCAAGTATGCGGGCGTCAATAGTCTGCAGCTCCGAGCCGTTTCTGCCGCCGAACGGATCCGAGTAAACGCTCACCCCGGCCGCACGCAGGTCATCCTGCCTCTCGCGGCTCCTGAAATACGGATTTTCTATATCGAGATCCGCAAGCGCAAGCTTGGACTCTTTTAAAGTGATGCTGCCGGATGCAGCTGCTGCGCCGATGCCGGCGCTGCATCGCGTATCACGCATAAGTTTAGATAACGCAAAACTAAGCGACACTGAAAATTCAGTTTTGCCGCTTCCGAAATGCCCGGTCACAAGAATCTTTCTCGGACCACCAGCCATTTTATCTAAAAACAAAGACATCCTTGACTTATCCTTACTGATAATTCAGCCGAAATTCAGCCAAAATTCTTAATTAGTGTCCCTATTTTACCGCCAAAAAGAAATAATTACAAGTAGTGATGATAAACCTTCCGCCCTTACGGCAGCCCTGATTTCCGCCTGTTCGTCACGCTGTCCGCTGCCGCTCGGATTTCCTCTTATTCTTTACGCGGTCCGCCGCCCGTTTAAGCTCCTCATCAAACTTATCATGCTTAAGCGACGGGAACGCCCTGTACAGACGTCCGTAGCCAAAGTGCGGATGCGAAGCAAGCTTTCCTCTTAAAAATCTGAGCTCTGACACTATATTCTCAGCATTTGCATAGGCATAGGCCTCGGCTGAAGAAGCGTCGATGCTAAGGTCCGCCGCCTCACGCGGTTCATGTGTCTCCAGATCATAAATTGCCTTGAGGCCGCTCATGCTTTGCTCTATAGAATCCCGAAGCTCAGCGCGGCCCAAAGCGGCCTGCACGCGTCCCTCCTGGAGCCTGACATTGGCATCCATGGCGTGTGTACCGATCTTATCGGTAAGATCATCACTGAACGCTCGGAGCGAGTGCGACAGCTCATTGACCCTCTTAAGATCCTTGTTCAGCTTAGTGATCGTAAGCACTGTGCAAATGCAGTCGGCCACAAAGATCAGGTAAGCCGCTGCAGTAAAAATGTAGCCCGGCAGACAGTCCATGATGTGTACATTAAGATCCACGATCGGGTCTATGATCAGCACGACAAAGCTCGCTCCAAAGCCCCATAAAAATGAAAACAGCGGGCAGACATAACCGCCGATGTTAAAGGGCTGGTCGCTGTAGTCCCACCACCGCATATGGAATATCCGGTACAGCACGAAGCCTCCGAGGAATTCGACCAGCGTCGCTATGATAATGCTCCCGAGGAAAACAAGCAGCGGATTTCCGAGAACCGGCTCGAGCGCGCCCAGTATCAGAATCATGCCAACGCCGTAGATCGGGCAGTACGGTCCGTTCAGAAAGCCCCGGTTGATGATCTTGCCCACCGCAAATACATGAAATACGACCTCGACGCACCAGCCGAGGAAGGCGTACAGCAGAAAGTATGAGGTTACATAATACCAGAATCTGAAATTCATAATCATCTCCATGTGGGGCGTGGATGGTTCGGGGTTTTTGACACCCACATCATTTTATAATAGAATAGTACATGTTCAAAGTGAAATTTATATTAAAAGGATAGTGTCAAATGACCTATGAAAAAGCGGCGAATAAAAAAAGTGCCGCAACAGC
>JAUNNP010000101.1 GCA_030531385.1 Eubacteriales bacterium | reverse complement strand
ATTATATAAATTGTAAAATTAAATTCCACCCCAGTTTTATAAACCGCCTTTATTTTACTACATCGGGATAGCTGCCATCAGCAGCGCAAGGAGCACCCTTGTCCGGAAGATCATATTTTCTGCAGGTCATTAAATTGAAAAATGACGCACACGATACCAACAGGTATAGAAGTGCGCCATTCTGGATTAATATTAAGTTCAAAGGGGGGCTTTACGATGGCTTCGTCTGCTTGTCGAGAATATTCGTCACCGTCATTTCGTTACCATTCCAGTAGTAGTCAGCAGTATATCCTGAAGTTTGGGCCTCTGCAACAGTATATGTTACAATATTGAACTCTCTCAGAAGTTCTGCTGCTTTTGCTCCTATGATTGCTTCTCCGGCTGCGTTATGGTGTACATCATCGTCAGTCCTTAAATAATTTGCATTCATGGTTTTCATGGCTGCCGTGATCTCGGAAGATGTCATATTTGCAAAATCCGTACCAAATCCGAAGTCCGTCTGCTCAAGATCAAGACATAGAAGACCATATTCTCTTGCTATTGACCTGATAGCTTCATTCATAGAAAGGTACTTATCCACATCATAAAGCGACCACGTACATATTGGATATGTGCACGTTATTATATTCGCCGACGGATAGTTTTTCATGATCTGTCCGACCATGGAACTATAATTTTTCTTCATGGTACCCACAGTATCAAAATTGAGATCGTTTATACCAAGAAATATGAATATGGTGTCCGGGTACACATCGCCAAGATGAAGTTTGTCGGTCCAGTAAACACCGGGCCGGTCCTCAGACGTAGCAACATGAGCGATGGCTCTTCCGCCTCTGGAAGCATTCATAAGGAGGTTGGCGCCTGTATCATCAAGGACCGTGCTCCACCACCTGTTTACAACGCTGTAGCCTTCGTCATCGGTATCGTACTTAGTCGTCCAGATGGTAGGTGTAACCGCGGAGTAGCTGTCACCAAGAATGGAGATGTACTGTCCCGAATACACCGTATCTGCTTTATGAATATCTCCTGATGTAATGGAAACAAGGTCGTAAAGATACGCATCGATAAAAACAGCTTCTGTCCCCGGCGCTATCTGTACCGTATGCGTGCCGTCAGTAAATGTATACCACCCGGTCACGTTCCAGTTCCCGTCGAACATCCTCACCCTGTGTGTAACGTTATCCGTCCATGTAAGCGTGAGCTCCGCAACATCAGGTTCGTAATATGGCTCATAAATGACAGTCTGCCAGTCATCACCATAATCATGTCCTGATGCATAATAAAGGACGTTTGCCGTTGCAGGGTCATCTTCTTTGCCGTCATCCACGATTTGATAAACCGGACTTTCGTTTAACTGCGTATACATACCGCTGTAACCTTCTGCTGCGGTAAGAGTTACGTTCCCTGCCGATTCGCCGTTTGCAGACACATTAAGCACAATATCAGAACTTCCGGTGATGTTTTTACCCTCTGAAGCCTGCCATACTTTCGCAGTATTGAAACCTGTCTTATACGTGGTATTTGTGGCAGTTACCGCTCCGTTTTCCTTGGAATATGAAGCTGAATACCCCTCAGCAGGCATTTCTTCGTATGTATATACATTAATGTCCGCATTTTTTCTTCCGACATATACATAGGCGGCTACGCACAGTGCGCCGACCGCCAAAAGGGAAAAAATGCAAATTATTATCGTGGGTATTCTATTACTTTTACCGGGGTCCCTCCGTACTCTGTCCGCTGAAATATTATCAAAGCGGCGTCTTCGGTGCCTTCCTGTATAAGCCATATCTCCGACCAAAAGCAATATGTTAATAACACATATCAGAATCAGTAACAGATAAAGGATATACATCAGAAAATTCGGTTTTATCCAGACTGAAATATCATATAAGTCTGATGCCTGTTTAAAACCCAAAGCCAGGATCACTATAGAAATAACAGATTGCGCAATATAGAACATTTGCTTTTTAAAAGCATCTATCGGCAGCCCGAATATAATAAGAATTATAAGAAATATAAGAATAAATAAATAAACGTGTATGTTAAGCCCGTTAGCCGCCCATACCAATTTATCTCCATCACCCATAAACAGGAATTGTGAAAAGCTATACTCCCTTGTTGCATCCGAAAGCTTTTCTGTCATTGTAGGAACAAAGAAAAAAGAGAACGCCACTATCGGCAACGCGAATCTAAGGATTTTGCCCGCTGATCCTTTAAGTTGATTTATAATCTCATTCATGATGGATCTATATCCCCACATACAACCAATTACTGATTTGTCGTACTGCAAAGCAGACATTTTGGTTCAGCAGTTTTATAATTCCATCTAAAGGCAAAAAGCAGAAAAAGCATGCTTTTCATGACCTTAACAGCCATGATTGCACGCTTTTATGTCTGTTCCAAAATGTCTACCTTTTGAAGCAACATTCTCGATTGTTTTATGGTGGTTCCTGCAGAAGGTACTGTGGCTCATCCCCAGTGATTTAGCCGCCTCCCTGGTGCTGATCTCCCCTGCAGCACATTTCAGGCTCACCTCCTAAAATCCCTCTGGCATTTTCACCCTGCTGCGTCCAAACTGTACTCCCCTTGCTTTCGCCGCCGCTATTCCCTCCTTCTGTCTCTGCCTTATGAATTCCCTTTCTGTCTACGCCACATACGCAAGTATCTGCAGGACAAGGTCAGCTATAAGCGTACCGGTGAGGCTGCCATCCCTCTGCCTGGTGTCGAGCAGCTCCATATCGAGAACAAGGATATCCGCGCCGATCTCCTTTGTGATCAGCTGCCACTGGACAAGTATCTCGTCATAATTCCTGCCGAGCCTGTCTATGCTCTTTATTATCAGCAGGTCCCCTGCCTTAAGCCGCTTTATCAGCTTCCTGTAGCCCGGTCTGTCAAAGTCCTTTCCGGACTGATAATCAATAAAAATGTTACCGCGTCTGATGTTAAATGGCTCAAGTGCACTAAGCTGCCTGTCGATGTTCTGATCCTTTGATGATACCCTGATATACGCGTAGTCCGCCATGTCGTTTTCTCCTCCGTTATGATTTTTCTGCAATCATACGGCACACCGGGCGACAGGCTCTCATTTCTTTACCAGGCTATGCAGCGCTTCCCGACTTACGGCATTTTTAAACAAAAAGAAGGCCCCGGACATTTCGCGATTATGTCCGAGGCCCTGACAAGTCAGTAGATCGTTCCGACTACGGGTTCATTGTAGAGGGCGGAGCCGGATTCCACTTAAATTTGTCCGGCTTTCGCCGGATCTATCTTCCGTATCAGCCTTGCAGGATTTCCCGCAGCAACAGTGTATGCAGGGACATCATGCGTTACTACCGATCCCGCTCCTATTATTGCATAATCTCCTATGCTGATTCCTGGCAATATCGTGGAATTAGCTCCTATCCATACGCCTTTTCCAATGTGTACCGGCTCAGGATGAAGGTTTCCTCTGTTTTCAGGCTCCTGTCCATGGTTTACAGTAACGATCGTGACATGATGTCCTATTTGACATCCGTCCCCTATCACAATACCTCCGTGGTCCTGCATCGTGCAGCCTATATTTACATAACATCCATCGCCTATCGTTATGTTGCATCCAAAATCCGTATAAAAAGGCGGATTGATAAATGTATGCTCCGGAACAGGCTTCATGATGAGTTCCGATAAGATAGACCTCACTTCCTGCTGCGTATGGAAGCTGCAGTTAAGCTCCGATGTAAGTTTCAGCGCCCTCTGCGTGACAGAATCGCTAAAGAACAATGCTTCCGACATTGCTTCTATCGTCTGTCCGCTGTTTGTTATTGTCAGAAATTCTTTTAGGTCCATACTATTCTTAAGCCTTTGTTTTCCTGGTGAATTTTTCTGTAGATTCTGAAACATCCCCTTGAATCCGTAGTTCACTATGATACTAATTTTATCAGACAAGTTTGTGGTAAACAACATGCCATATACTAAAAGTTTCTGCTGTATGTATGCTGGGATAACGGCTATGGTATAATCTCTACATGCTTATTTGTTCGCGATCTCACTAAGCATTCTGATAATGACCTGGTTCTGCACTTTTATGATATAATCAGTGGCGTCAGGAGGTAATGCTATGCTTGAATTTTTCAAAGGACTGGAGCGTTCTTTTACCGAACGGAGGAACTGCCCGGCTGTTAAAAACAGCGACGACTTAAGAGTCTTTACCTACAGAGATCTGGATGTACTGTCCGGGAAGGTATACCGTGTGCTGAAGGCTGCAGGCATCGGCAGGGAAGATGTGGTGCTGATACACATGCCGCGAAAGCCGGAGGTATTCGCAGCAATGCTCGGCGTATGGAAGGCCGGTGCCGCATTTATCATATGCGAGGACACCATGGCATCGGAGCGCGTCGCGTATATAAAGGCAGATTCCGGCTGCAGTCTGGTGCTCGACGGGCGAATGTTCCGCGATATGGCTGATGGCGAGCCGCTTAAGGGCAGGGAGCGGGTACAGCCACACGACCTGGCATATATGGTCTATACCTCCGGCAGCACCGGAAGCCCTAAGGGAGTAATGCACGAATTCGGCAACCTTGATAGGAGCATCAGGGGCAAACGGCCGGGAGGCGAATACTTTTACAATGAAGACGATGTAGCGGCGCTGAACTCGACGCTCAGCTTCGTCGCATCCGTTGACCATCCGATTAATATATTCTATCACGGAGCCTGCCTGCTGCTTGTAGCCACAAGAGTGGTTAAAAACCCGGCCGCACTGATTAAGCTCTATGAGGATAAAGGTGTTACGGCCTGTTTCATGACGCCAAGCCTTTACAGATCCTGCGGCACATTCAATTCCCAAATGAGGAAGATAAACCTGGGCGGCGAGGTGTGTGCGCATATATCAAGCGACACCATAAGGCTGTTCAACGGATATAACATGAGTGAGGCCGGTCGGGATATGTGCCTTTTTGCAATTGACCTGCCTTATGATGTGACACCGATAGGCAGGAACATGGGCGGCGAGGATATCTTTCTGCTGAAAGAGGACGGCAGCGGCGCCGATGTAGGCGAACTCGGGGAGATCTGCTTTGCAAATGAATACACCAGAGGCTACAGGAACCTTCCGGAACGGACCGCAGCCGCCTGGCGGGACGGACTGTTCCACACAGGTGACCTCGGGACTATTGACCGGGACGGCAACATCACCCTGCACGGACGAAATGATGATATGATAAAAATTAACGGCAACCGCATTGAGCCTATGGAGATCGAAGCGGCCGCCAAGGAGATCCTAGGAATTTCCCGGTGCGTCGCAAAAGGCTTTGCGGACAAGGACCGGAGCTATCTGTGCCTTTATTACACGGACGAGATTGCTTTGGACGAGAATGCCTTAACGGCGGCCCTTTCGGCGCGGCTGCCTTATTACATGGTGCCGTCGTATTACATTCACATTGATGAATTTCCGCTGCTCCCGACCGGAAAATTGAACAGGCGAGGCCTGCCCAAGCCGGCGGTACAGGATTTCCGTGAGGAATACCGGGCACCTGAAAACGAGATCGAGCAAATTCTCTGCGACGCGTTTGCCCAGGCGCTCCGGCTGGACCGCGTAGGCATTCATGACGACTTTTATAAACTGGGCGGCGATTCCCTTGCAAGTATTGTCGTGGTATCGAATGCAGGGATTGAGTCGCTGACGGCAGCGGATATCTTCAACGGGCGAACTGTGCGGAAAATCGCAGCGATATTGGCAGAAAAGGAGCTGTCGCAGACGCCGGCGGAGGAGTTGGAGGCCGACGCAGAGCAGAGGACGCACGCCTTGCTTCCCTTCCAGACTAACATGCTGGACTACCAGCTGTATACACCGAAGTCGACAATGTGGAACCTGACGGACCTGTACCGCATGGATAAGGACAAGGTCGACGCGGCTCGTCTTTGCGACGCCGTGAACCGGGTAATCAATCACTACTCAGTGTTTGGAACAGTGTTTGCCTTCGATGAGAATACCAATCTGATACAGCGCTATGATCAGGTGAAGAAAAAGCCTGTTACGGTAGAAACTATGACTGAGGCTGAGTTCGAGCTGTTCCGCAAAACGGCTGTGAAGCCCTTTACAATGCTTCACGAGCCGCTGTTTGACATGCATGTAATTGAGACGGAGACACATGTGTACTTCTTAAACCAGGCACACCACATGGTATTTGACGGTATGAGCCTTGTGCGCCTCGGCCGCAGCATTGTTGACGCCTATCACGGCAGAGAGCTTGCGCCTGACACATATTTTGCCTGCATAGAGCAGATGCTAGCGGAACAGCAGACGCGCCGTTACCGCGAGGCAAAAAGCTATTATCAGGACACCTATGCCGGAAAGGACTGGTGCACCGGGCTCGAGCCCGGCCGTGAATTCCGGGAAAACACGGTGCAGATAGTCGAGCAGCTGCAGCCGGTAAGCCAGAAGCAGCTTCAGGCCTCGGAGAAGCGACTGAAGGTAACCCGCAGCATCATTTCCACTGCGGCAGTATTGCTCGCAATCACGGAGGTTACCGGCAGGCGTGCCGTCATGTGCAGCACAATCTATCATAACCGTGAGAACCTGATGCGGCAGAATGTGATAGGCCTGCTGATACGCAGCATCCCGGTTGGCATTACCATTGACATGGCTGAGAATGCAGGCGCTCTGCTGGCGGAGGTGAAGCGGAAATTTGCAGACGGAACGGTCAACAGCTGCTATGAGTGGGAGTTTGAGCAGGGCAATGTCTTTCTGCATGACCTGTTTACCTTTGTATACGAGGGCAGCATTCTGGATATTGGCCCGCTTTCGGAGCTGGGCGCAGTACGGGAGTTCGCGTCCGGCAATCATGCGGCCGCCTGCCGCAACACTGCAATGTACATGATGGAGACGCCGGATGGCATCATGACACGCATGGCATACCGAGAGCATGCCGTGGAGCGCGAAACAGCTGAGCGCTTTTTGGAAGCCTTCAGCAGGATATTCACTGAGCTTGTACAGAACAATGCGTCAGAGATCATTCCGGTCACAGAGCTG
>JAUNNP010000012.1 GCA_030531385.1 Eubacteriales bacterium | reverse complement strand
ACTTCACACATATCGCCTACCTGAATGCTGGAAAATAAGGTTAAACTTAAACGTAATCTAAAACACAGTTTAAGTATAGCTGAAACACACAAAATAATAAAGTGCCAAAGCGGTCCATTCAGTACCTTCCTGCCGGTCTCGATGGCCATCACAGTCCGAACTTTGCCTTGTACGCTCCGGGTCCGCCATATATTCCTTGTATTTCTGCCTCAGGCAGTTCCCGCAGGGACGATATCCGGCTGCCAATGCTGCCGTCATTCAACCTTCTCCAGATATTCCGCCGGCACCGCCGTCGTCAGCCAGACACCATTCACAGAACGGTAAAATATGTACCCATCTCTGTACATTAATCCTGAATTCACACGGTAGAGGACGAGCTTGCCATGCCGGATGCCAACCTTCTCCGCGGTCTCCTGATCTCCGGATAAATGGACATACAAACGACTCTTCGGAATGAGCCCCCGCGCGTCGATCGACTCTTCATATTTCTTTCCGGTGCCATGCCAGAGGATCTCCGGCGGCTCCGTCACCGGAAGCTCTACATCCACCGGAATCGAATGCCCCTGATTTGCCCGGATCAGCGTCCTGTCTTCATTAAAGGAATAACGCTGCTTATTATTTGTCCGGACGATTTCCTCCAGGATATCGCGGTCAATGTATTTGCCGGAAGCATTGATCCCGGCGATCAGTTCCTGTACATCAGCCCAACCGTGTTCATCAAGGGAAATGCCGATGGTCTCCGGCTTATGCCGCAGAATGAGGCTGATAAATTTTCCAAGACTTGTTAAGTTATCCACTGATGCTTCCCCCCCCTCACAGGTAAACCATATCGAAATCCCGGCAATTCTCCGCCGGCAATTTTTTCGCAGAAATGGCTTAAAATAAAGCTTTTTGCACATGCAAAAACGGGTGATGGTAATCGAACAAGAGCCCTGCCAATATCCGCAAATCCTCATCCAGCAAGTTTCCCTGATCATGAAATACCATGGAAATTATATAGTAGGGAGCTCGATAATCATATTCTCCAAAATCTCCGGACTCATCTACGAACACACTTAATTCTTTCATATGTTTCTCCATATAAAATGGCGGGTGTCTTACCCGCCATTTGGTGGACCCGGGTCTTTCGACCAGCCCAGATATCTATATATCTTAAGTATAGATTTCATGTAGATATCATAACTTAAAACTCTTCTGATATCAACCAATTTATGATAATTCAAGAATCGTAAGCGATATTGGTACCAGACCCCAATGTGGTCAACTTCTCGTCAACTTAGTGATATAACAAAAGATACCATAGCTTAAGTTTTCTATTCTATTGTCACTGTTATAAAACTATCTTTAGCATCCATCGTTCTAAACTCACGCAATTTATGACTATCTGTATTTTTCCTGATTACAATCACAACCATTACATATGATGCTAAGCGCTTATAACCCTTTTCTGCTCTGGAATCTAAGACAATATGGCTTCCGATAAACTCAATAATCGTTCTGCGCCATATATCATCCTCAATATCAATGAGATCCTCCATATAGAGAAGCGTATCCTGTTCATCAATACTGTCTATAAAGTCTTGAGCAGGTCTAATGTGGCCCCCGCCTTTATTTGTATAAAAATACTCCTTATTTCTGAGTTCACTGTAGTCTGCTGAAATCTGAACAAAGTTGTATTTATATTCTTCCGCCAGTTTTATGATATAATCCCTAACTTCAGACCGTTCTTCATCTGTTCGTATGAGTAACGCGGGGAATCTATAATTATCATTCTCCTCATCATATAAATCCAACATAACCAGTTCACTACTATCAAAAATGTCCTTGATTTTTTCTTTCTGATTCTGTTTAAGCATGTTCTTCTCTCCTCGCATTTCTTTGATTCATTCAAGTTCGCCACATCAAGAATATGAATTCCGCTCATTTAATCGTACCTGTCATCAAGGCTTCTATCGAATGACAGCCCGCTGCACAGTCTTGGTAACGAGCGCAATAAATTTCTAAATATTCAAAACTCCCGCAAAACGAGCTCCGTTACCCCTGGGTTCTCCCCGCCGGTAATTCGCAGCACCTTAGGATTAAGGCCATGCCCGATTTCGCGGTAAATACCACGCTGGATATGATTTCCTCCGTTAAAGCCGTGGATCACCCTGATCCGGTATGTGCTGGTATTTGCCTTTTTTATCACTTCCTCGATCCTTTTAATCGCCTTGTCCACGGTCAGGCCATGTACATCCATCTCAATGATTGGTGTCTGTTTCATGGGCTAAATCCCTTCTTACAACAATATTTCCTATACCACTAATCCTAAAAATCGTACCGCACGGCCTGGCAGTTCTTCACGCCAAAGGCCGCGAACTCCTCGTTGGCGGACGAAGTAAAAATGACCCATAATGTTCTTCCTCAATTCAACCTTCTATCAGGATGCGCTGAATCTTTCTGCTACAATATCCCGAAGCTGGCGAATTGCATGGCACATATAACGGTTGATTCGTCCTTCACGTTGCTCCAGATCAATGGGATTTGACGGGAGGTTCCAGTGCATGACCTTTCTGCTGTAATTATGAAAATCCAGTCCCTCCTGCCCAATCGATGTTGTAGCCAGCACAAACGGACGGAATGGTGAATTGAAGCTGTTCCGTATGTTCTCTGTACGTTGTACGGCCTGCTCACTGATTTTTGCGTTGTAATATCCTACTGCAAAATGGCAACGAATTCTTGGCTTGGGTTTATCGTCCAGGAATGACTCCCTGCTTTCAATCGGAATACTTGCAGTGTCTACAAAGCCTTCCTGCATCCTCTTTCCCAAAGTCGCACCTGTTTCACCGAGCACAAAAGCATATTCATCCAGAACAGCCTGCAGATTACCTGCTGCACAATAACGCGCAACGGAATCATAATAGAAACCCTCATTCGGATAGACCGCATCCAATATAGCCATGGATTCAGGCTTGTTGAACAGATTTACAAATTTTTCTGACAATTCGTGTGCAGCAGATTCATCCTTCATCAGCCGATAGGAACAGATCGCCGGTCCACCAATCGCCAGATTCACAAGGAATCGGTCCACATCTGCCGGTATGGCTGTCAGTTTATCGACCTGCTTCCCGTCAAGAGCCTTCAGCAAAGCAAGGATCAATGCGGCACTCTTACGCTCTTCCTTAAGATTTCTTTCTTTCCTCAACTTGTCAACCATGCTGATTACACGGGTCCGTACTATTTCCCGAATTCTGGAAAGCTCTTTATCCATAAACTCCAGCGGATCATATATGTCAGCCAACGCTTTGCATGGATACTTCAGTAGTTCAGCCGTCTCCTTGCGCAGTCTTATTGAGACCTTTCTGCGCCTGCGTTTACTGCCAATCTCTTGTCCTAAACGCGCCTTGTCATCTGCAGATTCTCCGTTAACCTCGTCTTCCGCAGCTTCCGCCTCAGTCTCTACTTCTTCCGCAAAGTATGATTGTCACCATTTATCTTATAAAGCTCGCTAAGGATGGATACCGCATAGTCGGAAAGTGCAATCCTGCGCTTTCCGGCGCGGTTGTTCCTTCCCTTCATGTGGGTCTTCTCCGTTGCCACACGGTTGCGGTTCCCGGCCGGTTCGTCGCACATCTGCCTGTGGATGAATATGGTGCGGGACTCCCGGTCATAATCCTCCCAGTGCAGGGCTCTCAGCTCTCCTATACGGGCACCGAGACAAAATGAAAGTCTGACTGCCAGCGTGTAGGTCGTCTGCTTTTCCAGAGAATCGAGATAGTCGATGCATATCGACATAACGTCGAATTCATGTTGGAACTGAAATTCAAGCCGGGACAGAGCTCTTATGAAGAGATGGTAAATGATTTGCTGGGCGGAGACTATCCGGCATTTGAAGAGTTGGAACGATTTGATTGCAACGCGGATCAGCCTGAGGAGGAAGAGCATGCATCTTCATTGAAGGATGTGGTAGCGGCACTGGACCATGCGGAAGTAGCACATACGGAAACAGGATATTCGATCACTGTTTATTGTGATCAGCCGGAGCAGCCGGCGGAGATCGTGCCGCTCTTCATCACGGATGCGAAAAATCAGAAAGGCATGAAAGCTCTTGAGAATGGTGTTACCTTTACCGGAATCACTTTGAAGGAATTATCGGAGTTTTACGCGATTCGCAGAGGTGATAAGAGCTGTATTGTGAAGCTGCGTACGGATAATATTCCGGAAGAAGACCGCGACAATGCAATATATAATGCCGTCATTGGAAACCGAAGCGGATTTCTGGCATACATCCTTTTCATGCTTTCCGAGAATTATGCTGAGGGTATTCTGGGAATGGAGGAATTCCGGAAAATCCTGGAATACTCGGAGAAAAAGGGAGAGCGGGTCATATCGCCGGCCATCTATGAGAAGCTGCTGCGTGCGGCGGCCTATACACCTGATAAATTAGATTCCGTAGAAGAAATGATGGAGCGGCTGAATCCGGAAGTTGTGGATGATGAATTCAGAAGCCTGATTAAAACCTTTAAAAAAGCGGCAGATACCGGGAAGAAGAAAAGGAGGGGACGCAGATGAAACCGATGGATTTTCAGGAAGCCACCGCAGAGCGTATCCTTCATATATTCCGGGATGAACAGCAACGAAGGGTTGTGTTTTCCAGTTGGGAGATGGTGCCGAGAGTGATTGCGGCTATGATCTCCTATGAGGCAGAACGTCTTGTGGTTGAAAGGCTTCCGGAAACAACGAGACGCAAAGGTCTATATCCTGAACGCAAAGGACTCGGCCAATCCGATCACCACGAATCATTATGACGAGAAGCTGAAGAAGTTCTGCGCGGCGGCGGGAGTAAGGTATCTCAGCAGCCACAAGCAGCGCTTTGCCGTCATAACAAAGCTTTACAAGGCCAATGTGGATGAAAGATCCATCCAGCTTTTTGCAGGCCATGCGTCACCGGTCACCACAAGACATTATGACCGCAGGTCAAATGTTATCGAACTGACCGAGGATGTCATTCAGAACGTCCTTGGCAGCGGGGAACCCGGTGAACCTCAAAGGAGCTTAAAGTCTGTCATAAAAAACGCTCAGGAAACTCTCGAAAACGAGAAAAGACTTTCAGATGATGAGAAAGAAAGCTCAGATTCTGAGAAAATAATTTCAAAATCAAGGGTGAAGGCCCTCGAATGCAGGTGATCCTCACAAAGATTTGCGGGAAATTTCACACAAATCTTCACATGGGTTCCCCTCCCTCAAAAGGGGGAACCCGGGGAACCCACCTGACGAAACACAAGCAAAAACCCGGAAATCTAACTGTAAAGCCAGATTTCCGGGCATTAAAAGAAGCGGGTGATGGGAATCGAACCCACGTATACAGCTTGGAAGGCTGTCATTCTACCATTGAACTACACCCGCTTGTCTTAGTGACAACGAATATTCTACCATAAAATATTCAGATGTCAACACCTTTTAATTTCCGAGCATAATGTTGAGTATCTCGGTATCTGTTTCCTTCATACCGACACGTCCCATGCGGCCAATGTTGCTGATAGTCATCTCAACATCATCCTCTACCAGGCCCTCACCGGGCTGGAAGGTACTTGAATGCACAGCCATTTTCATGCCGAGAAGCGCCGTCTGAAGTGCCGTTGCGATTTTGGCTGCACAGCTGGACTTGGCACCATCACAGACCATCCCGCCGATCGTTGCAATGGTATTGGTTATGGTTGCCGCAATGACCTCATAAGAATATCCATACATATAACAGATTCCGCAGGCCGCACCGCAGGCTGCACTGATGACGCCGCAGTAAGCTGAAAGGCTTCCGATATATTTCTTCTGATGTACTGAGATAAGATTGGCCACTACCAATGAACGGATCAGCTTTTCCCTGTCAGCATTGCAATCCTGCGCATAGATCACGACGGGAACACTTACCGTGATGCCCTGATTTCCGCTTCCGGAATTAATTACTACCGGCAGCGGACACCCGCTCATACGTGCATCGGACCCCGCAGCCGCATGGGCTCGTGCCTTAAGTCCCACGGTCGGATGAGGATGATCTCCGAGAAGGATGCGGCCTACCTCTGCACCGTACGGATGCTCCAGGCCTTCCCTGCATATTGCCATATTAAGCTCGATCTGCGGAGTGATGATCGGAGCTGCATCCGCGAGCTTCACTGCATCCGCAAATTCCAGAATATTCCTGACACTGAGGAGGCTCTTATCGCCATGTGCCTCAAGGGCCTCAGCCTCTTCTCCCGTTTTTGAAACAAGAGTTTCTCCGTCCCTGATCACGCGGGTAATGTTTTTATGCGTATCCTGGATCTCTACCAGTGAGCTGTGCCCCTCTCCCTCAAGCTCTACTACGATATAGAGATTAGCAACATTTTCAATCAGCTTACACTCACAGAAATCGGTTTTGATAAGTTCCTTAACTCTTGCCCGATGCTCATCCGTAATTGCTTCCAGACATGCAAGCTCAAGCTCCGGATTTGCTCCGATCACGCCAAGGATAGCCGCAACATTAATGCCTCGCAGTCCTCCTGAGTTCGGAACGAAAACACCCTTTACATTCTTTACGATATTTCCGCTGCAGTGAACAACGCAGTGACTCGGCTCACAGCCCAGATACTTTCTCGCCACTGCGGCCGCGTAGGCGATCGCAATCGGCTCCGTGCAGCCCAGGGCCACAGTCAGCTCTGAACGCAGTATCGAAAGATGATTGTCATATATTTTTTTATCCATACTTGTTCCTTTATTACTGCCTCTTCATTTTATCTTCGATTTCATCCTTGGCCCTGCGGATGAACTTCAGTGTCTCCTCATCAAGCGGATAACGGACTACACAGCCCGGTGTCAGGATCTGATTTTTTCCGCCGAGCAGCTTAAAGCACTCAAATATCTGATGCATGATAGCATTGTGATCGCGTGCTGTTATATCCATACGCTTAAGTCCTCCCATCAGGCACTTTCCTGTAAGCAGCTGTGCCTCATCGATAGCAGGAAGGGTCTCCCAGGCATGCCAGTTAAAGACATCGACCGGATAATCCTTAAGGAGCTCAAACATGATATTTTCTCCGTGCGCATGGATCGTATTCATCCAGCCGTCCTTTGCCGCTTCAATGACCCTAAGATCATACGGTACGCCATACTTGCGATACATTTCAGCACTCATCAGATCATATGTGGCGCTCTGTGCTGCAAAGAAGATGCCGTCTGCTCCGTCAGCTATAACAGCCGCCGCCATATCACAGGTAGTCTCCGTGATCACCTCAAGTGCCTTTAAAACGAGCTCGGCATAGCCCCCGTTGATGTACTCCATGATCTTGCCGCCGCAGATCTTGTTTGCAATCGTCAGCGGACTGAACACAGTAAAGATCACCGGGACAGGTTCACCGTCTAGTTTCTTAAGAAGGAGCTTAAGCATAGTGCGCTCACGTTTTAAGCAGCCCTCCTCCGGACTGCACCTACTGAGCTTCAGCCAGTCCCCCGGTTCATGGATAGGAGAATAGGTAAGCTTTGCCACGCCGCCCTTTACGATCTCTGAATAATCGATTTTGCAGCCGAAATCCTCAATGGCATACATGCCGTTATTCATTGTCTTGATAAAATCAATGTCATACTCTTTATAGAAACTGTAAGTTTTCTCCGCAAGTGCTTCCGGATCGAGATCGATACCCGGGAAATGCGTCCAGAAGGCATATGGGAGTCTGTCCGGTGTGCCGCCCTGCACTGCAGTCAAAATTCTTTCTCTTTTATTCATAAAATTTACTTGCCCCTTTTATGCAATCCTACTATAATAATAGCTTATTAAACGTATATGCATTATAACACAAGCAGATGTATTTGCAATTTTTACGGAGGAAAGAATTATGAAAAAATTTGCACTTGTATTGGCTGCGGCTATGGGTCTTACCCTTGCTGCATGCTCAGGCTCACAGCAGGCTGCTCCTGCAGCAACAACGGCAGCCGCTGAAACAACTGCTGCCGCAACAGAAGCAGCAAAGCAGGAAGCAGCAGCTGAGACCACTGCAGCCGAGGCCGCTGCAGGTCTTGACTTCCCGACCGAGACCATTACTCTGATCTGCCCATTCTCAGCGGGCGGCGGCACCGATGTGGGAGCTCGTTTCCTTGCTGAGTCACTTTCTAAGGTCGTTGGTCAGAACGTTGTTGTTGAGAATGTTACCGGTGCCGGCGGATGGAACGCATGGACAGACCTGATTCAGGGCGATTACAGCGATGGATACACCATCGGTCTTGTAAACCACAACTATGCTATGGGTGAGCTCGATCCGGAAAATCCTCGTGAGTACAACCTCGACAGTATTAAGGTGCTTGCAAACCAGGCTCTTGATTACAATGTAATCGCACTTCGTGCCGATGACGCTCGTTTCTCAGATATCAATAGCTTCATCGAGTATGCCAAGGCACAGCCGGTTCTGATCTCCGCTCAGGCTACAGGTATCACTGACGGTGATGCTACTACTGCTGAGTGGTTCAACCAGACCTTCGGTACCCAGATCACTATCGTTCCTGTAGACGGAGCTTCTGACAGCCGTTCAATGTTCCTTGCAGGAGACACAGATGTATTCTTCGCTTCTATTTCTGACGTACAGGAGGCTTACAACAACGGCGAGATGAATGTTGTTGCAATTTTTGCTCCTGAGCGCAGTAATTTCATTCCGGATGTTCCGACTATTAAGGAAGCTACAGGTGAAGAGTATTTCGGATTTGCTGCAAGAGGATATTTCTATCCTGCAGGCGTAAGCGATGACATAGTTGAGTACATGACCAATGCGATCCTCAAGGCTGAGGAAGATCCTGATTATATCAAGAACATGGAGTCTCAGGGACTTCAGCTTGACAACACAAGCGGAGAGGCTTACAAGGAGCTTCTTTCCAAGCAGAAGGATCAGCGTATTGCAATCTGGGGAAACTGATCTGAACTCCCTTCAGCATTTCGGGGACCGTGTCAGATTTCTGGTACGGTCCCTTCCACTTTATGAGGACTATGATTATGAATAAGAAATTACACAGGGATGTGTTCCTTGGCATTATACTTGCGGTCTTCTGTTTTGTCTGCATCTACCTCTCCCTGCAGATCAAGGGCGATGCCAAAGTCGTTCCGACGGCTATCTCTGCTCTAATGGCTGTCTGCTCCCTGATCATTATTGCAAACGGTCTGAAAGCGACTCCCGCAGAAAACGGTGAATATCCTTATGCGATGAAATTCAGTAACAGCAAATATGCCTGGATCTTTATGGCTCTTATCGTCGGATATTTTTTCATGTTCAAGTATATAGCATACTGGATCGCAACCCCGATATTCCTTATTGTTTCGCAAAAGTATCTGAAGGTAAAGTCCTGGAAGGTAAATCTTCTGATCACGGTGATCTATACAGTACTCTGCTATATCATGTTCGTTATTATTCTGAAGCTTCCGATTTACCGTATCGGTATCCTCGGAAGGTTTTTCCGCTATGTCTAAGGAGGTGTAAATGCTATGATGGCTTATCTCGGTGCGGCACTCGCATCTTTTGCATCTCTTGAAGTACTGATCGGCCTTTTTGTCGGAGTTGTGGGCGGCATGATCATCGGTATCATCCCCGGCCTCGGCCCCTCTGTCGGTATCGCGCTTCTGATCCCTATCAGCTTCTCAATGTCACCGACAGCTGCTCTTGTCATGATGACAGCCATGTATACAACAGGCGTATATGGAGGTTCTATCACAGCAGTTCTCTGCCATACACCGGGTACTGCGGCATCTGCCGCAACCACTATGGATGGCTATGAGCTTACAAAGCAGGGACATGGTATGGAGGCGATCACCGTTGTTACCGTAGCCTCTGTATTCGGAGGACTCGTCGGTGCGATCTGTCTGATCCTTTTTGCGCCGATACTCGGAAGGATCTCGCTTATGTTTTCCTGTCTCGAGTATTTCCTCGTAGCCTGCTTCGGTCTGCTTGTTGTATCGGGTCTTACCGGCGAAAATAAAGCAAAGGGCATCTTTTCCGCACTGCTTGGTCTCCTTATCGGCTGTGTCGGCATGGATAAGATTTCCGGCGTTCCAAGATTTACCTTTGGACAGCTCTGGCTTGAGGACGGTCTCGATTCCACTCCGATCCTGATTGGCCTTTTCTCGATCACACAGGTGCTTTATCTGGTAGATAAGCTTCTTAAAGGAACCGGTAACACCATCGTTGATGACCCGGCTGCCGGCCTTCAGGGAAAACGCTGGACCAAGGGCAATACCAAAAAACTGGCTCCCACTATGCTGCGCAGCTCTGTCATAGGTTCCTTCATCGGATTTATTCCCGCTGCAGGCTGCTCGATCGCGGCCTGGATCAGCTACAGTATATCCAAGCGGATCAGCAAGACTCCCGAAGAATACGGAAAGGGTTCTGTGATCGGTATCGCGGCCTCTGAAGCAGCTAACAATGCAGCCTGCGGCGGAGCGATGATCCCGCTTTTTACACTCGGTATACCGGGAAGCCCGGTCACCGCGATCCTTTACGGTGCCATGCTGATGCACGGACTTCAGCCGGGCAGCAGCCTTTTCAAGGGCAATCAGGCTGTTACGACTTACGCGATCTTCCTCGGATTCCTGTTCGCAAATCTGCTGATGGGTGTTATCGGAGTTTCCATGGCAAAGCAGATGGCAAAGATATGTCTTGTTCCTAACTCACTGCTATGCCCGATCATCGTTGCACTTGCCTGCATCGGTACCTTTGCACTTGCAAACAGTATGGAAGAGGTCGTTATAATGCTGGCATTCGGTGTTCTCGGTTATCTCATGAAGATCTTTGGATTTGAACCGGCTCCGCTTGTATTGGGAGTTGTCCTTGCAGATATTTTGGAGGCTAACTTTAGGCGCGCACTCATCATGGCTGCGGCAAAGGGCGGTCTGATCAACTACTTCTTCTCAAGACCGGTCTCCATTATCATTTTCATTATTATTCTTATCTTTGCATTTGCACCTGCGATAGTCAGGATGATCGCCAAAAAGGTAAATGCATGATCGTATATTTAAGATAACTTTTTCAGCTAAAAGGACGAACTCTTTCGAGCTCGTCCTTTTTTAGTGCAAAGGCCCGCGGAATGTCCGCCGTGCTACTAGATTATTAGACTTTGATTTTGGTTTATTCAGCAGCTTTTATTCCATGCTTTTCTGCATAACCCGTAAGGATAAGTGTCAGTGCACCATCGCTGGTTACGTTGCAGGCTGTACCGAAGCTGTCCTGAAGCGCGAAGATTGCGAGTATGAGCGCTGTACCTTCGGCATCAAAGCCAAGCACTGAAATAACTATGCCAAGAGAAGCCATAACGGTTCCTCCGGGTACTCCGGGTGCGCCTACAGCAAAAATACCGAGAAGCACGCAGAACAGTATCATTGTTCCGACTGAAGGAAGCTGTCCGTAAAGCATGAGGCTGATAGCCATGCAGAAGAAGGTCTCTGTAAGAACAGATCCGCAAAGATGGATGTTTGCAAAAAGCGGAATGCCAAAGTCTACCATGTCCTCACGAAGCACTGAGCTCTTATGTGCGCACTCAAGTGCAACTGAAAGAGTCGCTGCTGATGACATGGTTCCGACCGCGGTAAGGTAAGCAGGAAGATAATGCTTAAATACTTCAGCAGGGTTCTTTCCCGAATAAGCACCCGCAGCCGTGTAAAGTACTGCCATCCAGATAAAGTGGCCAACAAGCACGATTGCAATGATAGCTATAAATACCGGAAACTGAACTGTAATTGTTCCGTCGTAGCTGAGTCCCATAAAGGTTCCGCAGATATAGACAGGAAGAATAGGAATGATGATCCTCTTAACTATCTCGAGTACTATGTCCTGAAACTCATCAAGAAGCTTAATGACTGTCTCTGCTTTTGTCCATGTTGCGGCAAGACCGATCATAAGGCTGATGGCAAGAGCCGACATTACAGGCATGATCTGCGGAATATTAAGTCCGAAGATATCTGCCGGAAGCTCCTTTACAGATGCGTCAGAAGCAATTGAAAGATGCGGGATAATAGCATAGCCTGCAGCGGTGCTCATGAGGGCTGCAAGCAGCGATGAGGTGTAAGCAATAAGTACTGCGACACCGAGAAGTCTGGTGGCATTCTGCCCAAGTCTTGTGATAGACGGTGCAACAAAGCCGATAACGATAAGCGGTACGCAGAACATGATAACCTGTCCGAGTACATTTCTGACAGACACTACAACACCCATTACTCCTTCACCGACCACAAGCCCCAGGATGATACCGATCACGATGCCGCAAAGAAGTCTGAACGGCAGGCTCTTCACAAACTGTTTCATAAAATAATTCCCCCCTGTGTATTTTAAATATACTTCATTTTCTAAGGTTTATCAGCCTGAATAACGAACGGTCTCGGTCCAGTATTCATTTCCATAGATATCCTGCAGATAATAGCAGATCTCGGTATCTATGTCTCCTATGAGTTCATATTCAGCTGTAAGCCCCTTGCTCTCATCATATTTGATCGAGCTGTCATTAAGCTTATACTGGTCCTCAAAATAACCGTCGTAATCATAGAAATCAAAATAGAAATCTATAATGTCACCATTTTTAAACTGTGAATATCCCTTGTTTGAAACATGATTGTTGGTCACAGTCGTATATCCGAGCACCTTCGGTCCCTGGGCATCAGACTCCCATATCAG
This sequence comes from Eubacteriales bacterium, assembly GCA_030531385.1. Classification (GTDB taxonomy): domain Bacteria; phylum Bacillota; class Clostridia; order Lachnospirales; family Lachnospiraceae; genus Avilachnospira. The sequence goes on along the minus strand of JAUNNP010000012.1, from coordinate 26,679 downwards.
CCATATATTGACATCCTTGGAATCATTGAGATAAGCCGGAACATATCCTATACTGTAGGTCCTTCCATCAATATACTCCCCGCGCTCATCAGCATAGAACGGAACAAGCAGGTCATTTAGGGCGATCCAGCTGTAGTCATATTCGATCGCCAGATCCCCGTCACCGTCAAAATGGTAGCTGTCATCACTTCCGAGAAACAGGTAACCGTCTCCAAGGTCTGCATAAACCTGAAGTTCTACCTTTGTGATAAGACTCCACTCATCATCACTGAGCTTCAGGACATAGCCATCGCCCTTTTCATCGATCGTAAGCTCTGAAGAATCGACATATGAATAGCTGTCGGCATATTGTGAAACGAGCTCACTGTTATACCAGTCGGTATCTTCGGTCACGAAAGTCTCATCCTGTCCGGCCTGTACATTTGCATATGGATTTGAGTTTCCGCCGCCTGCAGACTGTCCGCCTTCCTTTACCGATACAAAGTCTGTAAAGAAGGTGGTGTAGCCGCTGTAATCCAGACCTATTGTGCTGGTAATATAATCCATGGTCGAGAAATACTCAGGATAATAATATGGATAATAAACAGCAAGTCCGTTTGACCCGCTCATATTGGTTCCGTTTAAAATGACGGCGCTTTCCACTGCTGCACGCATTGCTTCCGAACCGCTGACCGCAGCCTTTTCAACATAGTCAATGATATCTATCTGCTCAAATTCATCATCACCGTATGAACGCGCATTATATCTTGCATTTGAAAGCGTCTCAAAGCCTCCGCCTACAAGGAAGGCCTCCGATGCATCCATATAGTCGTTGAGTGCCTTTGAAACATCACTCATCCTTGAGAGATCGATAAGCGAAAGAGTGACACCGCTTCCGAGATAGGTGTTTTCTTCATCAAGGTAGTCGTTTATGATGGTTTTGGCCATATCCTTAATGGAGGTTCCCGGATCTTTATCGAGCTGGCTTATAAAATTGGTGTAATACCAGCCGGTTCCCGGCTCTGTCTCTTCAGATGCGATCATGTAGTCTGCATAAGGCGCTATTGCCACTCCGTTTTCGGCCGTCGCCATAAGGCAGCAGTCAAAGCCGACGAAATCAAAGTGACAGCCGCCGTCCTTGAGTCCGGCCGAGAGGTCGATGATATCCATGGCTTGATCATCATAGAGCTCGTCACCGCCAAAGCCTCCCAGTGTCCCGCCGCCGTGATCCCAGAAAATAATACCATATCTGTCAGCAGGATACTTATCCTTTGCGAACTTAATGAAGTCAGACAGTGTCTCCTTGCTGGTTATCTGCTTTTTGCCGATGTCCTCTATAAGCTCAAGCCCATTGTCATCTATGTAGTATCTCTGCACGGTATCAGCCGAAATGACACTATTCTGCCATTCCTTGCAGCCTCCTGTCTCAAGCACGACATTCAGCTTGTGGCCCGGCATGCCGTAAAGTATCTCATTGATGTCTCCTGTTGCACAGCCGTTGTCTGATTCGAGATTGGATCCGCAGATGTATACCATAAGCGTCATGCTGTCAGCATTGACAACCTTTGATGCCTTTCCAGCTGCCTCTGCCTTGATCGCATCATAATTAGTTCCGGGCAATGCTGATGCCTCCCGGCCTGAACCTGAAGTATCAGCCGCGCCCCCTGTGCTATCTGCGCTATCTGTGCCTACGGCCTCTGAAGCAGCGGCCGAAGTCTCTGTATTGTCTTTTATTACAACTGTTTCCTCGACACCATCGCCTCCGCAGCCCGAAAGCACCAGTGATGCGCCAAGGATAAGCGAGGCAGTCAGAGCAAGCCTTCTTTTCGATCCTTTAAACATTTTTCCTTCCCTTTGCAGAAAATCAATTTAAAATATCTTCATTTTCAGAAAGTACATCCTTCAAAAGGGCTTTCTGCTTATTGATACGCTTATACACAAGCTCGCGTACGAGCTGATATATAAATCCGAACACCGGCACACCTATTATCATACCGGGTATCCCCATGATTCCTCCGAAAAACAAAATAGCAAACAATACCCAGAATGAGCTTAAGTTTGTGGCCGACCCAAGTATCTTCGGACCGATGACATTGCCATCAAGCTGCTGCAGTATAATGATGAAAATTATAAAAAGCAGACAAAGTCCCGGACTTTCAGTCAGTATCAGAAGCGAAGACGGTATAGCACCGATAAACGGCCCGAAAAAAGGAATTATATTTGTTATTCCGACTATGACGCTCACAAGTGCCCAGTACGGCATTTTGACTATAAATGTAAAGGCAAGGCAGATACAGCATATGATCGCTGAATCAATGATCTTACCCTTTATGAAGCCGCTCATATATTTATTAAAAATACCTGCCTCACGGAAGATAAAGTCAGCCGTCTGTTCCTTTGTCACATCAAGGTCCCATTTGTATGGAAATGCTGCCAGCACCAGCATCTTGGCCTGGCGCAAAAAGGTCCGCCTGCTGCTCATTATGTACATGGCAATGATAGCTCCGATGGCAATATCCTTTATAATGCCGATAGCTGATTTTACGCTTGTTGCTGCCGCTCCTACGTAATGAGTAATATTGGCATTGCTTAAAAATGGGAGCTCTGATTCCAGACTCGCAGTAGTTGCCTGAAGATTGTCAAACCACTGGTTTATCTGAGCGGAGAAGACCGGGTTATTGCTCACAAAGTTCTCTATCCATGCCTCGGCTCCGCTTATAATATCCGGCATATTCGATACAAGAGTCCTTATACTTCCTACGATCTGCGGAATAATTGCGGCAAAAAAACCTGTTACTGCAATGATCAGCAGCGCAAGGCTCAGAAACATGCTGAATGTATAAAGTCTTTTGTTATATACGGCTGACTTTTCCGGCTCCATTTCCTTTGTTTTAAAGGCATTTTTCAAAAGCTCATGAAAATAGTCACTTACCGGAATAAGCAGATAGGCTATCACCGCACCGAAAATAAACGGCCTTATGATCTTTGCGATCAAAGCCGCGGCGGCCGAGATAACGCTGAACTTACTTATAACAAAGTAAATAACTATACATATCGCAACAGTAATGACATTGCGCAGTATGATTTTAAGTGAATTGTTGCTGTCCTTATTCATGGCATCGAAATAACTCCGCCTTATCAAAGTAGTATTAACGATTATACCATCATAATTCAAAAAGTGTGAAATATTTAAAAGGGAAATGCCCCTTACAGCTCATTTCTGTAAGAGGCATATTTTTTGTCAATAAGCTTTATGACTGCCATCCCGATAAGTGCCATGACCGATAAAATAAGTATTGGCGCAAACACCGCAGCTCCGTCCATCTTGCTTATCATTCTCTTTGAAAAGTATCCGAGTCCCTGATTGGCTCCGAGCCACTCCGCAACTGCCGCGTCTATGACCGCCCAGGGTATGGTCATCTTTAGTGCGGTCACCAGCTTTGGAAATGCTGACGGCACCTCAAGCTTCAAAAATATCTCAAGTCTCCCGGCTCCGAAGCTCCTTAAGAGCTCACGTTTTTTTTCATCTGTTCCCTGAAGTCCGTCATAGGTATTAAGTGTTATCGCAAAAAATGTCGACAGCACGACCGCAATGAGCCGCGCTCCCATGGTGTATCCGAGCCACAGTACAAACAGCGGTGAGATACACATGACAGGGATCGTCTGTGTGATTATAAGCGCACTGTGGAGCATCGCCTCTATAACAGGGCTGAAATGCATGAGCACTGCCAGGGTTATCCCTATAGCCACCGAAAGCGCCCAGCCGCAGACTATGGTAAGAAGTGTCTGCGGAAGGTGGTGGAAAAACAGGGACTCTCTTAATTCCCAGGTCCTTATCACGATCTGAACAGGCCCCGGAAGCACATGCCCCATATTTACCGCATCGGCCGAAAGCTGCCATATGATAAGTATGGCAGCTCCGAGAATTACCGGAGGAAAATATTTTTTTATTATATTGTCACTGCTTATTCCCATCTTAGCCTATACCTGTGTACTTGCAGCCATAAATTTTAATCACTCTTGTATGCAGATATCCCCGGCACCCACAGCTGCCTCAATAAGACCGCTGTCTGCCATCCAGCTCATGATATCCTCCCAGGTCTTGTCGCTCATTGAAAGGAAAGGCTGTCCGTCCTTTTCCATAAGAGGCATAAGGATCTCATAGCTTTCCTTCTGCTGAACCTCATCAAGCGGGTTGTCATCTGAATTCATGTCAGCCATGATAGTCTGAAGAGCCTTGTCCTCATCCTTCATATCCTCAAAGCCCTTTTTGCATGCACGGATAAAGCCCTGATAGCTTTCAGGATCAGCGTCGTAAGCGTCAGCATTTACAGCCATAACAAGGCCGTACATCATAGGAACGCCATAATCGTCGTATCTCCACACATTTACATCGTAGCCTGCATTCTTCATGGTAACGATCTCGTCGTTGATGAAGGTGCCCACTACCATGTCCGCGCTCTTTGTGGTAAGTGCCGTGGTAAGATCGAAGCCTACATTGAGGAGCTTTACGTCATCCTCGGAAAGGCCTGCGTTTTTGCTGATGGTCTTTACTGTAGCCTCCATTACCGCAGGGCCTGAGTGGCCGACGGTCTTGCCCTTAAGCGAGCTCATGTCAGCGGTGATATCCGAATCCGCAAGTGAAGCCATGCAGCTGAGCTCCTCCTGAACTACTGCCGCGAGCGCCTTTACCGGCATGCCTTCGTTTACATTCGCCATGATGACATCGACCGGATAGCTGAAGCCGATCTGTGCCTTCTCTGAAGCAACAAAGGTAAGTGCGTCAACTGTGTCTGCGGGATTGATGATATTTACCTTGAGGCCTTCCTCTGCAAAATATCCGTTCTTGTCTGCCTCAAAAAGGAAGGTGTGTACTGCGTTAGGATACCAGTCAAGTACAACGTCAAACTCCTTAAGCTCACCTGAAGCCGGTGCTGCCGCCTCCTTTGCGCCTTCAGGCCCGGGTGCCGCTTCGGTCTTTTCCTCTGATGCCGGTGCCTCAGCTGCTGCTGCCGTTGTTGCTTCGGCTGTTGTTGCTGCAGGTGCTGCTGCAGTTGATCCACCGCAGCCTGTAAGTACTGCTGCCCCGATAGCAGCTGCCATAAGTGTATATGTATATTTTCTCATTTTATTAATCTCCTTATGATTTCCAATTTTGCCCGTGGGTGTCAGGGGGACGGTTCTTTTGACACCTTTTGAAATATGGCAGAATTTGTTCGTTTCATTGTAAAGGTGTCAAAAGAAACGTCCCCCTGACACCCCTTCTATTAAATTCAATATTAAGTTAAGTATCAGTGCAAATGCTGTAAGCACGATAAGCGGTGCCAGAAGTCCTGCCGCGTCAAGGTTCATCATGCAGGCTCTGCTGTAGGTGCCAAGTCCGTCAGGTGCTCCGAGCCACTCGGCAACTGCCGCACCCACCACGCTCCACGGGACTGCGACCTTGAGCGCAGTAAAAAAGTACGGAAGCGCAGTCGGCATCCTGAGCAGTGTGAAGATCTGCCACCTGCTCGCTCCATAGGTCTGAAGGAGCTCCTGCCTGTTTGGATTTGTCGAAGCAAAGCCATCATAGAGATTGACCGTCACAGTGAAGAAATTTACCAATATGACCACTATGACCCGCATCTTTACAGTATAGCCAAACCAGAGCACGAAGGCCGGCGCTATGCACATCACAGGTATCGTCTGCGTCAGTGTGAGTATGGGATAAAGCGCCCGCTCTATGAGCTCATTCCAGTCCATCAGCACTGCAAATGCTGCCCCCAGCACTACAGAGAGCACGCCACCATAAACCACGACCTTAAGTGTCGCAGGAAAGTGTACGGTGAATATCTCCACGCGGTTTTCCCAAAGGCTCTCAAGGACTGCAATCGGCGACGGCAGTATGAAGCTCTTTCCTATCAGCATGCTGATAAGCTGCCAGAGTACTATAAGTGCCAGGATAAAACCCGTGCTGAGCACTGTGCGTTTTCTTCCTGTAATCCTGTCACCTGCTCTTTCCGTTCCCGGTCTAAGATCTGCAGCCTCCTGCATTGCCTTGTTTTTCCCAGAGATCGGCCTTATCATTCTTTAGCCTCACTTCTAAGCAGCGCGATAAGCTCCTCCTTAAGCTGAGCTATATCCGGCTGAAGCAGCATATCGCGGTTTCGTGCCTTTGGAAGTGGGACCGTAAATTCCCTAAGTCCCGTCACGGGATGACCTGTAAGTACAAGTATCCTCTGAGATAAAAAGATAGCCTCCTCCACATCGTGTGTTATGAAAAGGACTGTCTTATTAAGCTCGCTCCACTGCTTAAGGAGCCATTCCTGCAGCGAGATCCTGGTTATCGAATCAAGCGCTGAAAAAGGCTCGTCAAGAAGCAGAAGGTCACTGCCTGCGCAAAGTGTGCGAGCAAAGGAAGCCCTCTGGCGCATGCCGCCCGAAAGCTCTTTGGGGTAGTGCCCTGCCCACTCGGAAAGACCTACGCGCTCCAGCATTTCCAGTGCCTTTTTCTTACATTCAGCCTTGGGAAGCTTCTGCACGGTCATGGGCAGCATGACATTTTTTTCTACGGTAAGCCACGGAAATAAGAGGTCCTGCTGCGGCATATAAGAGGCATAGTGGCTGAGCTCGCTTATGGGCGTGCCGTCAACCGTGATCATGCCGGCATCCGGCTGCTCAAGACCATTGAGCAGTCTGAATATCGTTGTCTTTCCGCTGCCGCTCGCTCCAATGATGCTCACAAAGCTCCCACGTTCTGCCCGAAGGCTCATTTCCTTAAAGATAGGCTCGTGCGATTCCTTGTATGTAAATGTTACATTTTCGAACTTAAGCATAAAGAATCAGTACTCACCGTTTACTGCAAATGCGTGGTTCATCGGACCGCTGCCCGCGCCAAGGTCAAGCATGGCTGCAAGTGCTCCGCTTATGTAATTTTTAGCTTTTTCAACTGAAGTATCCAGATCACGGCCCTTTGCAAGATTTGAGGCGATAGCGCTTGAGAGCGTGCAGCCTGTGCCGTGTGTGTTTGGATTATCGATACGTTTGCCGTTGAACCACTTGTACGTGCCGTCTCTAAAGAGCAGGTCGTTGGCATCGTTCATGCTGTGGCCGCCCTTCATGAGGACAGCGCAGCCATAGGCCTTATTGATCTTTTCGGCAGCGATGATCATATCCTCAGGGGAGCTGATCTTCATGTCTGCAAGCACCTCTCCCTCAGGGATGTTCGGTGTAATTACAGTCGCAAGCGGAAGCAGGTACTCCTTCAGTGTGCCGATCGCGTCATCACTGATGAGCTTTGATCCGCTGGTCGCTACCATGACAGGGTCAACTACAACGTTTTTGAGATCGTATTTTTTGATAGTTTCAGCAATGACCTTAATGAGCTCCGAGGCGGAGACCATGCCGATCTTTACTGCGTCGGGACGGATATCGGTGATCACTGTATCCAGCTCGAGCTTTAAAAATTCCGGAGTAACGTCCGTAATGCCTGTTACCCCTGTTGTGTTCTGCGCTGTAAGCGCTGTGATCGCACTCATGGCATATACGCCATTTGTGGTCATCGTTTTGATGTCGGCCTGAATGCCGGCGCCTCCGCAGGTATCGCTGCCTGCGATCGTCAATGCTGTCTTCATTCTTAAGCTCCTTTCGTAAGTATTATTCAGCAATGATTTTATATAGCGGCCGGAAGTGGTGCCCCCGACAGGCCGCTTTGCTCCGGTCTGAAGGTTCAGACACGGATCTGCTGTATTCAACACCGGAGGCTTTAAAGTTCAGCTCCTTCGAGCTTATGCTGCCCCTTACATTTGCGGCGTCGAATAAATTAAAAACACACCGGCAATGCCGATGTGCTTAGCTTTTGCTTAAAATATAAGTCTCATAAGGCTTCCTACGTTGGCATTACCCAAATCAGGTTTACGGGTCAGGGCTTTAAGCCCTTTCTCAGTCTCTTACAGAAACTCCCCGGCTTGATTTTCTCTGTTTAATTATTAATGTGTTTCCACGTGAGATATATTAATCCTGTTTCACCTTTGTGTCAATGGGGATGGTTCTTTTGACACGCTTTTGTAGAACGGTATAACTCAGCGCTTCTTTCCCTTAAGTATCGGTGAAAGCGGATGATAGATGAACATTGCGATTGCGACATCTATGCAGCCCTTTACAATAGTGAACGGAACATTAAAAATGATGAGGCATTCAAGTATTGAGTTTACTCCGGGAAAGATAGCCTGATAGGCCTGAAGTATTACCTCCTCCGGCATGGCAAGTGCATAGTAGGCCGGATAAACCACAAAATAGTTTGAAACGACGCTGAACAGTCCCATTGCAACCGCGCCGATTATACCGCCGATAAGTGCATTCCTCTTGGTCTTATGCATGCGGTAGATGATGCTGGCTACGGCAACAAAGACCGAGCCGAGCATGAAGTTTGAAAGCTCACCCACGAACATGCTGTTTGATACCAATAGGTGCAGCAGGTTTTTGACGAGGCAAATGATAACGCCGGCAGCCGGGCCTAAAGCGAAGGCACCAAGCAGCGCCGGAAGGTCTGAAAAGTCGAATTTGATAAACGGCGGCATGAACGGTACCGGTATCTCAAGGTACATGAGAACAACAGCCACGCTTGAGAGTACTCCGATCACAGCGGCCTGATAGGCCTTGTTTGCACCTGCAGCTGTCTGTGTATTATTTGCGCCTGCAACATTTTCCATATCTTTAATTCCCTTCTATATTTCTTTGCACAGAGCAATATTATAACTGCAGTGCTGATTCAAGTCAATTTTTGGGTTTTCCCGGCAGCTCCCACGCTGTTTACCAGGTAAATTCCTGCAACAACGAGTGCGAGTGAAATGATCATCCTGAATCTGAATGCATCCTCTTTTAGTATCAGCGCTGATAAGAATACTCCGAATATCGGTGTCAGGAACTGGTATATAGTTACCTTTGAGACCGGGTTATATTTAAGCAGTATCATGCGGACTCCGAAGGCAACGGAGCTGATCAGTCCCATGTAAGTAAGAAGCAGGCAGCCGGACGGCGCGATCCTTGTGATCTGCCCCCCGCATAAGGAGCCAAGTATCATCATGACGATGCCGCCAAAAACAAACTGGTATCCGCAGAGCAGCAGCGCATCCATCTTTTTTGTAAAGCTCTTTGAAAATGAGGAAGCAAACGCGCTTGCAAGCGCAGCGCCTATGACCATGCCCTCGCCTATCAGCGTAAAGCCTCCAACACCGCCGCTTCCGCCATCTAGCGCAACGAGCGCTATTCCGGAAAAGCCCACTATGCACCCTGATATCTTTCTTAAAGTAAGCTTTTCAGTACCAAAGATCAGACAGGTGACAAGCAATGTAATGAAAGGCCCGGTGCCATTATATAATGAAACCTTTACTCCTGTTGAATTGGCAACTCCTATATAATAGCAGGCATATTGGATAGCAGTCTGAAATGCTCCGAGTATGACTATCGGCAAAAGCTCCTTTCTTGTCGGGATCGGAAGCCTTCTGTCACTTAAGCCTACTACAAGCAGTACCATAAGTCCCGCAAGTGTAAAGCGCATTCCGGCAAAGAGCCAGACACTGAAGACATTTGCAGTGTCCACGCCAAACATACTGTATCCCACCTTTATACAGGGAGCTGCGCTGCCCCACAGGCCGCAGCTTATGACATTTCCAAGCAGGACCGTGCTGTTGCGGGTAAAAAATGAAGTTGAGTTTTTTGATGGCTGACTCATTTTTAAATAATTCGGAAATATTTTGCTCGAAATATTAACCAAAAATACGCATGGTTTTTTGACATAAATGTTGTACAACTATATGCGAAAGAACACAAGTGTAAATTTTGAAATTATTTCCGAAAACGCCCAATGAGTGCTATAGTAATGATTAAGACATGCATAAAAATTCCGTAATATCAGGCATTCATTTCAGTGACTAAACGAGGGAAGACCATGGCAGCATACGAAGCCGTTTTGGAATATTGGAAAAGCAGATCGATAGATAACGATGCAGAGCTTGCCGAAATAATGAACGGCAAGAGCATTTCCTATGCCTATAATTCAGGAAAGCTTGAGAATGACAAAATCACCTATAATGATACAAGAGAAATATTTGAGCACGATGGTGTAAGCTCATATACCGGAGACCTCAGAACGCTTTTTGAGATAAGAAATGCTAAAAATGCTTATGAGCTTTTTCTTGAAGCCTTTGCGGACAGACGATCGCTGGATGAAGCTCTCCTTAAGGAATTTCAGTTTAAGCTGACTGAAAACACTTATGATGAGCGCAGATGGAAGCTTGGTGAGAGACCCGGCGAATATAAAAAGCATGATTATGTGACCGGCAAATATGAAATAGGAGCCTTGCCCGAGGACGTTGAGGAAGAAATCAGGGAACTTTTGGAGGATATATCTTCTGTTCCTGAGGACAAGATACTCACTGCGGCAGCATTCTTCCATGCAAAATTCGAAAATATCCATCCATTTGCAGACGGAAACGGACGCACCGGCAGACTGGCTATGAATTATCTGCTGGTGTTAAATAATCACCCGATAATTACTATCCATGAAGAGGACAGGAAAGAATATTATGCCGCGCTTGAGCATTTTGATATCGGGCTTAAGCTTGATCCTCTGATTGAATTTTTAAAGCAGCAGACAGTGAAAACCTGGGGAAGACAGCTGTCGAGAGGAATTTAGTGTACCTCGCAGCCAGAATGGCATCTCGCTTCATTCTTGAAGCGTAACAGAATTTCACAACCCCAGATACCCTATCACATCAAGCAGTGAATCAAGCTCTGCCTCTGCCATTTCATGCATCTCCTCTGTTACAGTCACGAGGTCCGGCACCAGTATCGTATGAAGCCCTGCGTCATAGAGGGCCTTAAGGCCGTTTCGCGAATCCTCCACGCCGTAAGCATTTGCCGGATCGGCTTTGAGCTCCTCACAGGCCTTAAGATAGATGTCCGGTGCCGGCTTTCCATGCTCTATCATGTCCCTCGTCACTATCACATCAAAGCAGTCAAATATGCCGTGCGCGCTCAGCTCACGCTTTACTGAGCTAAGCTGCGTTGAGGTGGCAAGTCCCATCGGGATGCCATGCTTTTTTATTGCCGCAATGATCTCGCGAACTCCCTTTTTAAGCGGCGGCAGAGTATCCGCAAAAATCCCTCGCTGCTCAGCTGCATATTCCTCATATGGAAGATCCTCTCCCGCCACCTTAAGGAAGCTGTTTTTCCTTTCTATTCCGTTTAGGCCAATGCTGACCCTTGCCGCTTCTTCAAGCTTTGGACTGTTGTGGCGCCTTCCGATTTCCTTCCAGCAGCTTACCACTATCACCTCTGAGTCGATGAGGACTCCGTCCATGTCAAAAATAATTGCGTCTATTTTTTTCATTGCATCTTTCCCTGCTGTTATTATTGCTATTCACACACTGTGTCATCATTCGTGTCAAAAGAACCGTCCCCATGACACGCATATCCTACTAAATCCTTTTGACCCCGATGTCATTTGTATGTTACTATAAGTTTCGCTATTTTAGATTATTTTTTTGAGGACACTTAGAGGACACTTTAATGATTAAGAATCTTATTTTTGATGTCGGAGGCGTGCTTTTCCAGTACCGCTGGAAGGAAATGTTTATGAGCTATGGAGCCACCGAGGACGAGGCCTTCCGCATAGGCTGGGGTATGTTCTGCTCCAATGTGTGGACCAATAAGCTCGACGCCGGTCTTATTGAGTTTGGGGATGTGATAGAGGCCTTTAAGGAGGAGTTTTCAGGCCGTGACTTAGAGCTCCTTTCGCAGTTTATAGGCCACGCGGAGGAAATGGTCGTATACCGCCCGGAGGTCTGGGACAAGATATCCGAGCTTAAAAAGCGCGGATATAAGACCTATATACTTTCAAACTATAGTAAGGAGCTTCTCATGATGCATATGTCAGGCTGCATGCAGCTCTGGGATATGATGGACGGGGCTATCGTTTCATCCGAGGTAAAGGTGACCAAGCCAAACCGCGGCATATATGAAAAGCTTCTTGAGACCTATGATCTTAAGGCTGAGGAGTGCCTCTTCTTTGATGACAGAAAGGACAATGTCGACGGCGGTATCGCTGCCGGTATCGCCGGTTTCCATGTGACATCGAGAGACGCGCTTAACGAAAAACTGAGCGAGCTTCTTATCTGAAGCCCGCTGAGTTTTTTATTGATTTAAAATTGATTATAGGATTTAGTTTCCTGCAGCCTTATAAGCAGCGATCTCCTCTGCGCTCATGCCAAGGATACTTGTAAGAACTTCATCTGTGTCCTGACCAACCTTTGCAGGAGCCGGAGTAAATCCAAATTCCTCACCTGAGATGTTGATCGGGAAGCCTGAGAACGGAACCTCGCCGAAGCCCGGAACCTCAAGCTTAACTGTGGCATTTCTTGCTGAAGAAGCAGGGTCTCTGACAACATCGTTAAGATCCTTGATCTTTCCGCCTGTGATACCTGTCTTATCGAAGATCTCATCCCACTCATCACCGGTCTTTGTCATCATGAGTGCCTCAACGTGCTCGTTGATCTTGTCATAGTACTCAGGAAGAAGACGTGTGTCATGATCTGCGATCTTAGGATCGTGAAGGAACGGATCGTCTGTAAGTGTAAGGAGTCTCTGGAAGAGACCGTCAGAACCCGCAAGGCAGATAACATAGCCGTCCTTTGATCTGTAACGTCCTGCCGGGCAGTCGTAAGCATTCTTAAGGCTTGAACGTGAGATCTCGCCTGTCTTGGCTGCATATGGAAGGAGCTGGTTCATAACAAAGAGTGCGCTGTCATACATAGATGTATCAACATACTCGCCCTCGCCTGTTGTCTCACGGCGGTGAAGAGCTGAAAGAACACCTACTGTTGTCCACATACCTGCAAGGATATCGATGAACCAGATACCTCCGGTTATCTTCGGACCTTCCTCTGCTCTGTTGATATCCATGATACCTGACTGAGCTGAGATCATTGAGTCAAAGCCCGGTCTGTTCTGATAAGGGCTGCCTGCGCCATATCCGCTGATAGAACCCATGATGATCCTTGGGTTGATCTTATGAACTGTCTCCCAGCCAAAGCCCATCTTCTCCATGGTGCCCGGACGGAAATTCTCTAATATAATGTCAGCCTTCTCGATAAGATCGTGAAGCACCTTCTTGCCTTCCTCTGTACGATAGTTGATGGAAACAGACTTCTTGTTGCGGTTATTTGACCAGAAATACATGCTGTTCTCACCGAGGAACTTTCCGCTGTGACGTGTATCATCACCCCAGCCTGTCTTCTCAAGCTTGATAACCTCAGCGCCTAAATCTCCAAGTGTCTGTGCGCAGATAGGGCATGAAACATGTCTGCCCAGATCAAGTACGCGAATGCCTGACAATGGTCCCTTGTTTGCACTCATTGTAAAACCCTCCTGAATATTTCTCTAAGCCATAAAAATGATAAAGAGTATTTTCTTAAAAGAGAAAAGGATGTCTGAGCAGAGGTATATGTCCCTCAGAGCATAACATCCTTGTCCGTTACGCGCAAAATTTTACTCCAATCAATTTGCTTTGTCAATGTATTGAACATCTGCAGTACAAGGCTTTAACAAAGATTTTCATCTGTGACTTCACCTTTGCAGACGATATTCGTGGGGCCGGTAAGATAAAGCCCGTGAACTGCTGTTCCTTCTCCGGTCTCGTCTACCTCTTCCACATCTACATAAAGCTCTCCGCCTCTGACATTGACCTTTACATTCTCACCGCTCACCCTGTCCATAAGGGTAAGAGCTGTGACTACAGAGCCTGTGCCTGTGCCGCAGGCATAAGTAAAGTCCTCAACTCCGCGCTCATAGGTCATCTCATCAAGCTCATTTTCTCCGGTCATCTCGTAAAAATTAACATTGGCACCCTTTGGAAGATCAGGATGGAAACGAAGCTTTCTTCCAAGCTCAAAAAGCTTTGCCCTGTCTGCGTCTTTAAGGTGCTCCGCTCCGCAGATGCGGGCTGCTTCAGCGGGATAATCAACTGCTATATGCGGAATGCCGGGATCTCCAAGTACTACATAAGAACAATTATATGTCACACCATCGACCTCAAGCTCTTTTTCTGTCTCGATAACGCTCGGATCATTAAGTCTGATGCGGTAAAGCTGCTTATTGATCCGTTTTCCGGTAACTATTCCGGCTGTGGTCTCTATAGTTACCATATCGCCGTCCCCGATACCGTTTTCAAGGCAGTAGCGGGAAATGCACCTGGCTCCGTTTCCGCACATCTCGCCTATGCTTCCGTCATTGTTAAAGAAAAGCATGCGGCAGTCAGCCTGTACTCCCTCCGAAGGCTTTCCGACAGCCATAAAGCCGTCAGCTCCGATGGACATGTGACGCTCGCAAAGTATACGCGCTATCTCCGGGAGTCTATCCATATCTATGTTTTCAACAAGGTTGTTTATGATTACAAAGTCGTTTCCGGCTCCATTCATTTTCCAGAATTTCATGATGCCCTCCTGTTTTTGTTTCACCGGTTTTGATTTCTGTACAGCGTAAATTGAAAATATATGATTATTCCTCTACTGTAACTGTCTTTATCTTCTGCTCAGTGAGCGGTCTGTCGCTGTAATCAGTCTTGACTGATGCGATCTTGTCTACGACCTCGATGCCCTCGATGACCTTTCCAAATGCTGCATACTGACCGTCAAGATGAGGTGAGGTCTTGTGCATGATAAAGAACTGGCTGCCTGCGGAATCCGGTCTCATGGATCTCGCCATGGAAATAACGCCTCTCTCATGCTTCAGGTCGTTGTTTACACCATTCATGGCAAACTCGCCCTTGATCTGATAGCCCGGGCCGCCCATGCCTGTTCCCTCCGGGTCTCCCCCCTGGATCATGAATCCGCTTATGACTCTATGGAAGATGAGGCCATCATAAAAGCCCTTCTTTACAAGTGAAACAAAGTTATCTACCGTGATAGGTGCCTTGTCCGGATAAAGCTCAAGCTTAATTACCGAGCCATCATTCATTGTCATGGTAACAATAGGATTTTTCATTATAAATACCTCCGGGATATCCCCAATTATATTTGTATTTTCTTATCTCTTACGATTGATCATAGGCTCTCCCGCAAGATAAGCCTTAAGATTCCTGATCGCTATATTTGATACCTTGATGATCGTATTTTCAATATGATCTCCGCCTGCTACATGAGGTGTGATAATAGCGCGCGGCTGCTTCCATAACGGATGATCTGCAGGAAGCGGCTCCGGTGCCGTGGTGTCAAGTGCTGCGCCAAAAAGCTGTCCCTCGGAGAGTGCTCTGTTAAGTCCGTCGGAATCAACGATCGGGCCTCTGCCGGCATTGATAAATATCGCATCCTTCTTCATTGACATGAAACGCTCATAGTTGAAGAAGCCCTTCATCTCCTCAGAATGCGGAAGAAGTGTAACGACAACGTCAGCTGTCTTAATGAGTTCGTCTATCTCATCCATACCATGCATCTCGTCAATGCCCTCTGCTCCCTTTGACGGATCGCGTCTCACGCCTATGGTATGTGCGCCAAAGGCCTTGCAGAATACAGCAAAATTAGAGCCAAGGTCACCTGTTCCGATTATGAGTACTTTCTTGCCCTCAGGGCTCATTCCGGCACCCTCGTCATTCCAGAGACTATTCATCTGGTTATCTCTGTAAAACGGAAGCTTCTTCATAATGCCAAGCATCATGGCAAAGATATGTTCAGCTACCGACTGTCCGTATGCTCCCGTTGCCGATGTTATGATAACATCATCCCCGAGCACTCCGGGTGCCAGATAGTTATCCACTCCCGAAAATCTTGACTGAAGCCACTTAATATTTTCAGCCGCTTTAAGTGCTCCCGCCTCCGGCTGTCCGATAACTATATCGGCATCCTTAAGCAGCTCTGATACCTCAGCCGGGACCGGATCGTTAATGCCGTAATTCACGAAGGTGATCTTGTTGTCTCCGGCCGCCTCTCTGAAGGCTGCCTTTGTTTCTTCATTGATTTTCATGAGAACAAGTATGTTGTACATAATATTTCCTCTTAAATTTTTATTTCATTTGCATTATTAGGTTTACATTTTCCGATGTTTTAGTATACCATACTTTTGATGATAACATCAAACTTATTACACAAAGAATGGAGATCACGATATGTTCGACAATATACAGGCAATGATGAAGATAAGAAGCGCGTGGGCGACATTTACCGGAAATCATCCCAAATTTGCCGCATTCCTTACCGAAGTCGGAAGGAGCGGCGCGCCTGAGGGCACGATAATCGAAATACACATGGAATATCCCGACGGCCGCACCATAAGCTCAAATATGAGGGTGAATGCTTCAGATATCGAACTTATTGAAAGTTTAAGAAACCTTAAGCAGTAATTCAATTTAACACATCGTTTATTTTTTAACAACTAAAGAGACTAAAATGTCTCTTTTTTTGTCACTTTTTTATAAAAACTTCTTTATGATTAAATAATATGATGATAAAATAACTGTTATGAATTCATTTCCGGCACGTCCGGTTTTCTGCACTATAGGGGGGATTTCCAATGATCAAGGTTCTGATAATAGCCGATGATTTCACCGGCGCGCTTGACACAGGCGTCAAGTTTGCAGAAGCAGGTGCGCAGACGAAGGTTATGACAAAATGGGATGAGCATTTTGTCGATGATCCTTCAGAGGTACTGGTTCTGTGTCTTCCTACCCGCCATGACAACCCGCTTGATGCATACCGCAAAGTACGCAAGGTCGTTGAGATGGCAGACGGTAAGGTGGGACTCATTTATAAAAAGACAGACTCAGCACTGCGCGGAAATATAGGTGCCGAGCTTACCGCGGTCGTTGAAGGCTGCAGCACATCCAACAACCTCTACTTCATTCCCGCCATGCCTTCCATGAATCGTTACACCTCCGGTGGTGTACACTATATTGACGGTATTATAGTTCGAGAAAGCGTTTTTGGGCAGGATCCGTTTGAGCCTGTAACTGAGAGCTATATCCCCGAGCTTATGCGAAAGCAGTGTTCCACACGCATCAAGTCCATCTGGGCTGAGGACGCCATTAAGTCCACCCCGAGATGCGATAAGAATGCTATCCTCGTTTACGACTGTGAGAGCCAGGCCGATCTTGATGCCGAGGTAGAAACCTTGTTTGGCGATGGTGACACAAGGCTTGTTGCCGGCTGTGCCGGACTTGCGCAGACTCTTGCAAGATTCTTAGGCTTTGACAACAATGTTGAAGCGCCAAAAAAGGCCGGAACACTTGTTGTTGTATGCGGAAGCGTAAATCCGATCTCCAAAGCCCAGATGACATATGCCGAGGGAAATGGCTTCAGCCGTATCCACCTTACGAGCGCACAGCTCCTTGATGATGTTACCAAGCTAACTGCCATGGCTAAGGGTCTTGTACTGATGAGTGATGCCGGAAGCGGTATCCTTGTCGACACTCTTAACGCAAAGAGAGGACTCTTTGAGGAAATGAGCGATGAAGAGCGTGAAGAGCTCAGAGCTGAAATATCAGGACGCGCCGGCATGCTGATAAGAGATATGTGTGATGCCGGACTTAATTCCAGACTTATGATAGTAGGCGGTGATACGCTTCTTGCCTTTGCCAACGCTATCGGATGCACAGAATATTATCCGGTCTGTGAGGTCGAGACCGGTGTAGTATTATTCAGAGTCCGCTATAATGACAAGGATTATGAGATCATATCAAAGTCAGGCGGCTTTGGTGACGAGGACCTGCTTGTTAAAATAGTTAACGGTGTAGTATAATTTATGCTTATGATGATGTAGTATAATCTATGCTTAAGATAATTCAGGAGGAAAAACCAATGAACACATTGCCTATTATCGGAATCACAATGGGAGACCCTTATGGAAACGGCCCTGAGATCTCCATCAAAGCCTTAATGGATAAGTCCATCTATGACAGATGCCGTCCTCTTATCGTCGGCGATATGACCAGCATGACCTATGCAGCTAAGGTTGCAAAAAAAGCTTCTGGTCTCGATGTAAAGCTTAACCCTATCAAGTCAGTTGCTGAAGCAAAGTATGAGTATGGCACCATTGATGTACTTGATATGGGTCTTGTGCCTGCAGATAAGATCCCGGATACTTCAGATCTTGATGCTCCGAAGCCATTCAAGGTAGGCGCCTGTGAGGTCGGCGGTGAGGCAGCATTCAACTATGTAAAAAAGGTTATCGAGCTTGCTATGGCAGGCGAGATCGATGCTACCGTTACCAACGCACTCAGCAAGGAAGCCATCAATATGGCCGGTCACCATTATTCAGGTCATACTGAGATCTATGCTGACTATACCAATACAAAGAAGTACACCATGATGCTTGCTCACGAGGGCTTAAGAGTAGTTCATGTTTCTACCCATGTTTCTCTTCGTGAGGCATGTGACAGAGTTAAGAAGGACAGAGTTCTTGAGTGCATCCGTATTGCCAATGAGGGCTGCAAGGCTCTTGGTATCAAGGAGCCTAAGGTAGGTGTGGCAGGTCTTAACCCACACTGTGGTGAGCACGGAATGTTCGGAACCGAGGAGATCGAGGAGATCCAGCCTGCTATCGATGCAGCACTTGCTGAAGGCATCAATATTCCTGAGAAGGCACCTACACCTCCGGATACAGTATTCTCAAAGGCACTTGGCGGCTGGTATGACATCGTCGTTGTAATGTACCACGACCAGGGACATATTCCGCTTAAGGTAAAGGGCTTCGTTTACAACCACGAGAAGAAGGCCTGGGATGCAGTTGCAGGTATCAACGTAACACTCGGACTTCCTATTATCCGTGCCAGCGTTGACCATGGTACAGGCTTCGGTCACGCGGGTGACGGCCACGCTAATGAGCTCAGCCTCACCAATGCGATCGACTATGCTATCAGACTTGCAAACGCCAAGAAGGAAAATGCTTAAATGATTTATAAAATATGCCGGGGATCTTTTTCCCCGGCATATTTTTTTTATTTACAGGGGGTGTCAGGGGGACGGTTCTTTTGACACCTTTTTTGACAGACATACTGATCAACCGACGAAAATTGAAAAAGGTGTCAAAAGAACCGTCCCCCTGACACCCCACTGACACCATATCGATTATTCAGATCTTTTCTTCTTTGATTTCTTAGGTTTCTTAGGTTTCTTTCTTACCGAATATCCGAATGTCCCAAGCGTTTTTTCAAGCTTAACATATTCTCCGTGTGAATAAGCGATAAGCCCCGCGGCCGCAAGGTCAGCCTTGCCTGTTTCATCAAATACCGCCTCGTCCACATGTACACTCAGCACCTCAGCCAGATACATAATATGGCTTCCAAGCTCCAGCCTCTGACTGACCCTGCATTCTATATTTACAGGACTTTCCTTTATGAGAGGAGCATATGAAAGCTCCGATGCCTTCATAGGAGTAAGCCCGCACTCCTTCCACTTGTCCACATCCCTTCCCGACCTTACGCCGCAAAAATCGGTGGCCCATGCAAGCTTTTCTGTCGTCAGGTTGACAACGAACTCCCCATTTTCTTCAATAAAATCATTGGAGTATCTTTCCTGCCTTACCGAGATGCTGAGCATCGGGGGGTCTGTGCAGACATTTCCCACCCAGGCAACGGTGAACATATTTGTCTCTCCGGACTCCCTGCCGACACTTACGAGGACTGCAGGAACAGGATATACCATATTTCCCGGCTTCCAGGTCCGCTTCATGTCCGTCATAAGCTCTCCTCCAGACATTTGATCACATCCGCGGCAGCTTCCTCTATGGTCCTGTCATTTACGACCTCTATATCCGCGAATGCTTCGTACTTATCCTTTCTCTCAGCATAAAGCTTTTCAAGCGGATTGCTCTGTGAGATAGGTCTGCCGTCTACCGGCAGCACATCAAGTGCCCTCTTTATCCAGACTATATGTCCATTTTGATGAAGCAGCGGATAGTTTTCTTTCCTTGTAATGCAGCCGCCTCCTGTCGCAATGATGCACCCGGAAAGCTTTCCGAGTTCTGAAAGCACTTCAGTCTCGATCTTCCTGAAAGCTTCCTCTCCGCCTTCCTTAAATATCTCGGGGATCTCTTTGCCTGCCTTCTTTACTATCTCCTCATCGGCATCTATAAAGCTTCTTTGAAGCTTTCCCGCGAGAGCTTTTCCTATGCTGCTCTTTCCGGAACCGGGCATTCCTATAAGTATAATGTTTTCCATACGGACATCAAGAATATGATTTATGCGTTCTATTTCAGAATCGTCTATATCCTTTCCCGTAAACAGCTCCGCACTCCTTTTTGCCTGTCCCACAAGCATATACAGACCGCTTGCGCATTTTATATTAAGCTCCTCTGCCTGAAGGATGATAGCCGTCTTAGACGGATTATAAACAACATCAAGTACTGCCTCGCACCTTGGGAACATCTTAAGATCGACTGCCGCCTTACCGTTATTTGGATACATACCTACCGGTGTGGCATTTACAATGATCGCGGCATCCTTATGCTTTTCCAGATTGTTATAGTTATTTTCACCGCTTCTGGAAATGACAACGACCTCACTTGCTCCAAGATCCTCAAGTGCCCTGCATACGGTATTTGATGCTCCTCCGCTTCCAAGCACTACTGCTTTCCTGCCGCTTACCTCTATGCCGTTGACCTTTACAAGGCTGCAGAAGCCATAGTAATCTGTATTATATCCATGCCAGCCGTCAGCTTCCTTTACAAGAGTATTGACACAGCCCATCTTTCCCGCCGTTTCAGAAAGCCACACGCAATGCTCCATTACAGTTTTCTTGTAAGGAATGGTGACATTCATTCCGGAAAGCTCTGTCTCAGAAAGAAATTTGCCTACATTTTCCTTTTCGACCTCATAGAGCTTATATTCATAATCACAGAGCATGCCATGTATCTGCGGGGAGTAGCTGTGTCCGAGCTTTTCTCCCAAAAGACCGTATTTATTCATTTAGATGACCTCATTATAGCTGCCCAGATAATGGAACTCCTCAGTACCGTCGCTCAGTTCTCTCATAAGCTGGACGAATTCCTCGGAATAGACAGATGTCTCGATATCAAAGTAGAACATGAACTCAAAGTCTCTGTCCGGGATAGGACGGCTCTCAAGCTTCTGAACATTGATGTCAAGCGCATAGAATCTTGCAAGCATCTTATAAAGAGCGCCGGGTCTGTGTGAAAGGACCATCATAAGAGATGTCTTATTTGCTCCCGGGAATATCTCGGGTTTCTTTGATATACATATGAATCTCGTGTGATTGTTTCCGTTATCCTGGATGTTTGACGCAATACTCTTTAATCCATAAAGCTCAGCGCATCTGAATGAAGAAATAGCAGCTACATCCTTTCTGTCTGATGAAGCGACCATCGAAGCCGCCATGGCGGTATTGGCTACAGAGGTCACCTTTACTCCGAGCTCCTTAAGATACTCACTGCACTGGCTGATGGCCTGCTCATGGGAATATACTTCCTTAACATCCCTTATATCTACACCATTTTTGGCAATAAGGCAGTGGTTTACCTTGATCCTGGTGCTGCGGACAATATAGAAATTATGTGAAAGCATAAGGTCGTAAACATTTCTTACTGAGCCCGCTGTACTGTTTTCGATAGGCAGGATACCGTAATCGCAGAGTCCGTTTTCAACTGCGCGGAATACTCCCTCAAAGTTTCCGGTGTACAGGATGTCGGGATTCTTAAAAATCTTCTCGGCGGCAATATTGGAATAAGCACCCTCAACACCCTGGCAGGCTACCTTTGCAACCTTGGGGAACATCTTCGGTGTATTGGCGATCGCATCCTCGACTACCTTTATCGCCTCGTCATTTTCATTTATAAGCTTATTCTGATATGAACGGCTAAGCTCCATAAGCAGTGAATAAAGAACGCGGAAATATGAATCCATCATAGGATCATCCACCATTTTTGATATCTTATGAAGGACCTCCCGCTCACGCTTTGAGTCCATCACAGGGATGCCATGCTCGCGCTTATACATGCCGATCTCCGCAGAGACCTTCATTCGCTCCTTAACATCCTCGACCAGTCTTTTATCTACCGCGTCTATCTGCTCTCTTAATTCCTCAAGTCCCATATCTTTATCCTCCCGGTCAAGCCCTGTTTTTACAGGCCATTTAACACTGTTTTCAGGCTCTTACAGCCTGACCTCACTCAAAAATATTTCATCAAGTATCGCTGCTGCAGCTGCTGCCTCTACTACCGGAACAGCTCTTAAAACTATGCACGGGTCGTGCCGTCCCTTCACCTTTAGCTTTACAGCCTCATTCGTCCTTATATCGATGCTGTCCTGCTCCTTTGCGATCGACGGTGTGGGCTTAAACGCAGCCCTGAAAACTATAGGCATAGAGGAGGTGATGCCTCCGAGGATCCCGCCGTGATTATTGCCCTCAGTCTGCACTCTGCCGTCCTTAAAGATAAACGGATCGTTATTTTCGCTGCCCTTAAGCCCCGCGCAGCCAAAGCCTGAACCAAACTCCACGCCCTTTACCGCCGGAATACCAAATACCATCTGGGCTATACGGCTCTCGATGCCGTCAAACATAGGCTCTCCGACACCGGCCGGAACGCCCTCTATCACGCATTCAATGATGCCGCCTACCGAGTCGCCGTCCGCGCGCGCTTCATCGATCCTCTCAAGCATCTTTTCTTCCTCAGTCTCGCCGCCTATCATAACGGGGCGGGCAGATATCTTAATACCCTTTTTCTCAAGTATCTGAATAGCAATGCCGCCGGCTATACATAATGGAGCCGTAAGTCTGCCGGAGAACTGACCGCCGCCTGCAGCATCACGGGATTCCCCATATTTTGCCATAGCCGCATAATCCGAATGTCCCGGCCTTGGAATATACTTTAATTCATTATAATCAGAGGAGCGGGTATTGGTATTTTTGATTATTGCCGTCACCGGTGCCCCAACTGTATCCGAGTCCTCATTTAAGCCTGCGGCAAAAACAGCCGTATCGCTTTCCTTTCTGGTCGTGGAATATTGATTCTGCCCCGGTCTTCTTCTGTCAAGAAAAAGCTGAAGCTTTTCCCGGTCTATATGTGTTCCTGCCGGAAGGCCCTCTATAGTCACGCCTATCGCAGGCGCGTGCGACTGTCCCCAGATAGTAAATCTGAAAATGCTGCCTATCGTATTTCCCATGTTATCTGTTTACCTCTTATTAAAGCTCTGTGATCCTGCCGCCAAGGGCTTCGAAGTCCTTCCAGAAATCCGGATAAGATTTTCTGACCGCCTCGGCACCGCTCACAGTCACCTCATTCTCGCATATGATGGAAGCGACTGCTGCACTCATAGCTATGCGGTGATCGTTATGACTGTCGACGTCTCCGCCTCTTAGTCTTCCTGTACCGCGGACTCTGATGCCGTCCGCTGTCTCATCGGCATCCGCGCCGAGGTTTTTAAGAAGCTCTACGGTAGTCTTTATCCTGTCGCTCTCCTTTATCCTGAGGCGTTCCGCATGTTCAAAAACAGTTTCACCGTTTACAGCTGCCGCAAGCACTGAAAGTACCGGCACAAGGTCAGGAACATCACGTGCATCGATATGTGTGACCTGCCCGTCCCCTCCCGCAAGTATCCTTTCCTTAAGCTCTGCTGCCGCCCGGTCTCCCTGCGGGGAACCAGGATCAAGACCGGTCACTGTAAGCTCTCCCTTTGTCATTGCCGAAGCAGCTATCCAGAAAGCCCCATTAGACCAGTCTCCTTCAACCTCTGCGGTCCCAGCCGAGACAAATCCGGCATCCTTACTTATACGCAGCTTATCCTTGTTACGGTCCACTTTAACTCCAAAGAGCTCCAGCGCCTTAATGGTCATCAGGATATAGTTTCCTGACTCAATATTTCCTGTAAGAGTAAGCACGGCATCGGTCTTTTTATTCTTTATGAGCGGAATGGCAAAAAGCAGTCCGCTTATAAACTGTGATGAGATATCTGCCGCGATCGTAAATTCACTTCCGCAAAGCGCCCCCGACACATCGATAGTACCGTCAGCATTCTTAGAAAGAATAGCCCCATGAGCTTCAAGCTCCTCCCATAATGGTGAAAGGGGACGCTCAGGCAGCCTGCCGTGCATGATTATATGTGTCTTAAGTCCCAGCGCGCAGACTATCGGGAGCAAAAACCGGAGCGTTGAGCCGCTCTCTCCCACGTCTATGGTAATAAAGCCTTCAGCATCAGCACCGGTCTTTGCTGCTTCACAGTCATAAGGCTCAACATGAAATACTCCCTCATCACGGTCATATGAAATATTGCTCCCCATAGCCTTAAGACAGCCGGCAGTGGCCTCAATGTCGAGCGAAAGCTCCCTGCAGTAAATGTCTGTCGGCCCGTCAGCAAAGGCAGCACAGATGAGCGTCCTGTGCGCCTGGGATTTTGAAGCGATCGCCTTAATGCTTCCGTGAAGCTGGGACGGATCTATTTTTACTTTCATAATCCCGTACCCATGAAGACACGCATAGTCTGAAGCGGCATCTTCTTGATCTCACAGTTTCCGATACGCTTAGGGATAACGAGCGAGATATCTCCGCCCTTTCTCTTTTTATCCGATTGCATTGCTTCATACAGCTCGTCTATCGAATAATCACAATCTGTCGGCAGTCCGAATTTCTTTAAAACATTTGCGATCCTGGCAGCACATTCAACAGAGCATATGCCATTGGCAGCGCCCGCCTTGGAAATTGCCGCCATGCCGATCGACACTGCCTCTCCATGAGACAGGGTGAAATCACTCAGCTTTTCGGCCGCATGTCCAAGCGTGTGTCCAAGATTAAGGAGCTGTCTCAAGCCTGTATCAAACTCATCCTCAACAACTATATCCCTTTTCATCTCGATGCATCTGCCAACCACATATTCCCTGTCAAAATTCAGAGCATTCTGCGAAAGGTGTGAGAAAAGCCTCTCATCTCCAAGCACACCATACTTAATGACCTCGGCGCAGCCTGCCTTGAATACCGCGTCGGGAAGTGTATCCAGCGCATCCAGATCACAGATGACCAGCTTAGGCTGATAAAAAGCTCCCACAAGATTTTTTCCGGCATCGAGGTCCACTCCGGTCTTTCCTCCCACTGAGGAATCCACCTGGGCGAGCAGGGTCGTCGGGATCTGTATAAAGTCTATTTTTCTCAAATAGGTCGCAGCCGCAAAGCCTGCAAGATCGCCAACAACGCCGCCTCCAAGGGCTATGATAAAGTCAGTCCTCGTTACATGGTTTTCAGCAAGAAACTCAAGAACACCGAGATAGGTCTGTATCCTCTTCGATGCTTCTCCGTTTGGAATCATATAAACGATGGTATTAAAGCCCTGTGCCTCAAGTGATGCCGATACCCTGCCTGCATAAAGCGGTCCGACTGCATCATCCGTGATTATTGCCGCGGTTTCTGCCCTGCTGTTGATAAATGAATTCTTAATATAGCTTCCGCAGTCTTCAAGAAGACCGTGGCCAACAATTACCTGATAAGGGCTTGATGTAGTTATATCAATTGTTCTCATGTATTAATCCTCTTAAATTGAATTTATGTGCCTAAAGGGCTTTGAAAGGATATTATAACACATATTTAAGCCGCGCAGAATTCCTTTTTGCAGGCATCGTAATAATAAACATGATCTGTCAGTCTTTCTTCGGGATCTATAACCTCTTCATTGATCTCGCTGACCATACGTTCCAGCCACCCGACATCTACATCATCACCGGCCTTCAGTATCAGCATTTCATGTATTGAAGACGGAAGTATGAAAAAGCTTCCGTTAAGGATCTCGGCGCATTTTTCAAGCACACCCGGATAAAAGACTGCTGCCGCTCCGAACGTACAATCCTCGTTCCCGACAAAATAAAGCGGGCTTTTAACATATTCATCAAAAAATACCGATGTGCTGTATCCAAGCATTTCTGCTATCCTCTTTCCAACCGCCGCAAGATTCTCGATCTTCACAGGATTGATCCTCGCGGAATTTAACGCGGCATCCTTATACAGAGTTTCCTGTGATATTCCAAATTCCTCAAACAACATATTGTTGACGATGCAGGTTTCCCAGCCGTCCGATGTCTTTATCATAAGACGGTAGATCACCGCAAGGTCCAGTATCCGTTTATGCGGTATCGAAGCCAGCAGCTTTTCATTTCTCTCTGCCGAAATCACCTGTATGATAAGATTATTCTTTGCTTTATCATAATCAATTATCTCATCTGCCTCTATCTCGGGCAGCGTGATAAGTCTCGCCATAACCATATCCGCAGCCATCCCGGCGATCTCCTCTATGCTTTTGGAGCCCGCGCATGAATAAATATTTTCGACATTCAAATGAACAGCCGCATCCAGGAAAGGCACATCAACCGTCAGTGCATAATAGCCCTGTCCCTGCAGCCTTTCCTTATATTCCTTCCTAAGCTCTGCCACCGGCAGGCGTTTTTTCAGAATATCCGCCAGCCTCTGCCCAACCAGGTCATAAAACTCATCAAAGCTAAGTGTTTCCATATTTAATTGTCCTCCTGAAATTACATGATTTCGGAAAAGCAGCCCCTGTTCCGATAATAAATTAAAATTCAGTAGGGTAATTTTAGTGCTGAAATGCACTCTGAATATCAGAATATCCGATATGAAAAAAGAACTCTGCAGCTATGATAATTCCTGTGGAGTTCTTTAGTCAACCAATGCAATTATGAAATTTCTCTAAAAATATCAAAGTTTTCTATAAAAACATCA
>JAUNNP010000011.1 GCA_030531385.1 Eubacteriales bacterium | reverse complement strand
CAAGGTCATAGTGTGAGGTCGAGCCTCTGATAACAGCACCGAGTGCAATAACGGCATCATACTTTCCCGACTCTGCCATCTTCTTTGCGATAAAAGGTATTTCAAATGCTCCCGGCACCCATGCTGTGGTTATATTGTCATCCTCGACCCCGTGTCTTTTAAGACCATCAAGAGCTCCGCCTACAAGCTTATTTACTATTACCTCGTTGAAACGCGCTGCAACGAGTCCTACCTTCATGCCTTCCTTTGCAACTAATTTGCCTTCTAAGATATTCATATCGTTCCTCCTTGTATTATCTGAATTTATATATCTGCGGCCGATCCGTTAAGTACTTTAATATAGATGCGTGAAAATATGACCCATTTTCTCGCCCTTTGTCCTCATGTATTTTCTTGCCGTATCGGTAACATCAACTTCAATAGGCACGCGTTCCTTTATCGTAAGTCCGAGACCGTCAAGTCCATAGACCTTGCTCGGGTTATTGGTAAGGAGTCGAAGCTCTTTTACTCCAAGATCGGTAAGGATCTGGGCGCCTACCCAGTACTCACGAAGATCCGGCGCAAAGCCGAGCTCAACATTTGCCTCGACTGTATCCCTGCCCTTTTCCTGAAGTTCATAAGCCTTAAGCTTATTGATAAGTCCTATACCACGGCCCTCCTGCCTCATGTAAAGAAGTATTCCGCGGCCCTCCTTTTCGATCTGCATAAGGGCCTTTGCAAGCTGGTTTCCGCAGTCGCAGCGAAGAGACCCGAAAACATCACCGGTCATACACTCTGAGTGGACTCTGCAGAGCACATCCATACCGTCACCGATCTCACCCTTTACAAGAGCCACATGATGCTCTCCCGTAATGTCACTTGTATAGCCGTAGGCCATAAAATCGCCGTAGGAGGTCGGAAGATGCACCTTTGCCTCACAGCTTACGTGCTTCTCATTTACTCTGATATAATCCGCAAGCTCCTTGATCGTAATGAATACAAGATCATGCTTTTTCGCAAGCTCCTTTAACTCCGGCGTCCTCATCATATGGCCGTCGTCCTTCATGATCTCGCAGCAAAGTCCGCACTGTTTAAGCCCTGCGAGCCTCATAAGATCGACCGTTGCCTCTGTATGGCCGCCTCGCACCAGCACTCCGCCCTTTCTCGCAACAAGCGGGAACATGTGCCCCGGTCTTCTGAAATCAAGAGCCTCTGCTCCATCCTCGACCGCCTTCATAGCCGTAAGCGATCTTTCATAAGCAGAAATGCCTGTGGTCGTATCCTTATGATCTATAGATACTGTAAATGCTGTGCTGTGGTTATCTGTGTTCTCAGATACCATCTGCATAAGGTTCAGCTTATCCGCAAGCTCCTTATTCATTGGCATGCAGATAAGGCCCTTTGCAAAGCTTGCCATGAAATTGACATTCTCCGGCGTGGCAAATTCCGCGGCGCAGATAAAGTCGCCTTCATTCTCGCGGTCCGGATCATCTGTCACAAGTATGATCTTTCCCGCACGAAGGGCCTCGAGAGCCTCCTCGATCGTGTTAAATCCATTGTCCATTAATTACGTCCTCCGCAAATTAAAATCCGTACTCATTTAAAAATTCCATCGAAAGCCGCGACTCCCCTGCCATGCTTTCCTTTTTTTCGCTGCCATTCGAGCTCACGCTGCCGCCCCAGGCCTTACTTCCGGGCCCGCCTTGTGCTGTACCGGTATATGGTCCTATCAGCTTTTCCACATATTTGCCGACGATATCATTTTCCAGATTAACGATGTCACCGGCCCTTTTTTTAAGCAGCGTGGTCTCCGATCCGGTATGAGGTATGACCGATACTCTGAATTCCCTGTCATCGACATATGCCACTGTGAGACTTATTCCATCTATACATATCGATCCTTTTTCCACAATGAGACGCAAGATCCCAGGCTCAGCAGTGATCGATACCCACACAGCATTGCCTTCCGGCTTAATTGACTTTATCGTGCCGGTGCCGTCTATATGTCCGCTGACTATGTGACCTCCAAAGCGCCCGTCAGCTGCCATGGCCCGTTCAAGATTCACCTCTGCCCCGATCGGAAGGCTGCCAAGATTGGTCCTCCGGAGCGTCTCCGGCATAACATCTGCCGTAAAGCTGTCTGAATTAAGCCCGGTCACCGTGAGGCATACCCCGTTTACCGCTATACTGTCCCCTATCTTTGTACCCTTAAGCACTTTGTCCGCTTTAAGCTCTATAGAGCCTGATTCCCGGCCGCTAAGAACTTTTTTTATTTTTCCCTTTTCCTCAACTATACCCGTAAACATCTTCAGATCATCCTTCTCCCGTTCAGGACCTGTTTATCTCATCCGTGCCGGCCTCTTTACCGTCTCATACTCTATAAGAACATCATCACCAAAGCATCTGACCTTGGGGTCCGCAAGCTCAAGCGCCTCGCTCACCTCAGTTATCCCTTCTCCTTTTACCGGAGTAAAATTTCCGGGCCCTCCAAAAAGCTTTGCCCCTATGTAGGCATATACATGGTTTACTTTTCCGGCCTTTATAAATGAAGCATTGACAGTTCCGCCGCCCTCGACAAGTATGCCGTCAATGCCTCTTTTTCCAAGCTCCTTCACAGTTTCCTTTATGGATACAGAGCCGTCTTCAAGCTCTGTCTCGATCACTTCGGCTCCTGCCGCTTTCAGTCTTTCCTTTTTTTCTGCGAATGCTGCCGACAGAGCCTTTCCTGCTTCCGCGCTTTTTTTGCTTCCATCTTCTGCATCAGCATAAGCATTTTCCTTTTTGCAGACTACAATGAGAGGAATGTCCTTTGCTGTCTTTACAAGCTTAGATCCAAGAGGAATGCGAAGACCGGTATCCAGTATGATGCGCTTTGGATCTCTGCCGCCATCAATGCGGCAGTTAAGCATCGGGTCATCCGCAAGGACTGTTCCTATACCTGCAAGTATGCCTGAATAGTAATTCCTTAATTCATGAACATGCCTTCTTGCTTCTTCCCCTGTTATCCACTGCGACCTTGCGGTCGCGGTCGCAGTCTTTCCATCGGCAGTCATCGCGTATTTAAGCGCAATATAAGGTTCCCTGCTGCTTATGTAATGAAAGAATACCGGATTAAGCGCATCGCATTCCTCTTTCATAAAGCCCTCTATGACCTCTATGCCGGCTTCCTTAAGGAGCCTTATGCCTTTTCCCGCCACAAGGGGATTCGGGTCCGCTGATCCCACATATACCCTTTTTATTCCGCTTTCTATAACAGCATCGGTACATGGAGGCTGTTTTCCATGATGGCAGCAGGGTTCAAGGATGACATACAGCTCGGCCCCTTCTGCTGATTCCTTAAGGTCCTTAAGGGCATTTCTTTCCGCATGAAGTGAGCCATAGACCTCATGGTATCCTTCTCCTATGATCCGGTCGTCCTTAACTATCACCGCCCCTACCATTGGATTGGGATTTGTGTGTCCTGCGCCTTTTGCCGCAAGCTCTATTGCTCTTTGCATATATTGCTGTCCGGTCATTTTCATTCTCCGAAATTCAAAAGATTCAAAAAGCCCCGCAGAAATTGCAGGGCCGGATAAGATTCAAAAAGCCCCGCAGAAACTGCGGGGCAAAATAAGCTTTTATTACGGCAAGGCACCATAAGGATATGTCAACATACATCAGCATATGGCAACATACGTCAGCATACGCCAATTATGTAATGACCGTCTTAAAGCACATAGCCGTTCCTTCTTCTCTCATCCAGACTATACTGTCGGTACCGGAATCACACCGGTTCCTGCGCCAAAGGACTCTCAAAATACCTTGTCCCTCTTTGCTCGCGGACTATACCGCCGGTGGGGAATCTCACCCCGCCCCGAAGATATATTTAATTTTTACACTTCACTATGATAGTACGATGTTTTAAATATTGCAAGCAAAAGCCGTATGCTCCTGCCTGATATTTTATTCAGCTGCTTCAGGCTCTGCCTTTCCCTTTGAGAGCATCTGGATAATGAGCAGAACGACAACCATAAGAACTATGCCTGCAGGCAGGCAGATAAACCAGCTTCTGATAAAGCCCGTAAAAATGTAGCACACAAGTGAAACCGCTGCAGCCAGGATCGCATACGGAAGCTGTGTGGATACATGAAGGATGTGATCACACTGAGCTCCTGCAGATGCCATGATGGTGGTATCGGATATCGGTGAGCAGTGGTCGCCGCAGACCGCGCCTGCCATGCAGGCTGAGATGCAGATGATCATAAGCTCGTTTGAAAGATCTCCGCCAAAGACATTTACAACGATAGGGATAAGAACTCCGAAGGTTCCCCATGAGGTTCCCGATGCAAATGCGAGTAGGCAGCCGATCAGGAATACAATAGCCGGAAGCAGGCTCATGATAGTTCCGTTATCCGCAAATGAAGCAACTATACTCGCAACATATTCTCTGGCTCCGAGTGAATCGGTCATCGCCTTAAGTGACCACGCAAAGGTCAGGATAAGAATAGCCGGTACCATGCTCTGGAATCCCTCGGGAAGTGCCGTCATGCACTGCTTAAAGTCAAGCACGCGTGTAGCAAGGAAGAATATGATAGTAATAATAAGTGCAGCAACTGAGCCGTAGGAAAGACCTATTGAAGCGTCAGCATTTGAAAAAGCATCTATGAAGCTTTCGCCTTCAAAGAAACCGCCGGAATAAATAAGTCCGAGAACACAGCTGATGATAAGCACCATGATAGGGAATACAAGATGAATTACTCTTCCCTTTGAGCTGACCGGCGGTTCAGGCTGCTCCTCCGCTCCCGAAATAGCCGGTTCCGGTTCCGGATCGGGCTTAACGTAGTTAAGATTATTTGTAAGCTCCGCCTTCTTCATTGCTCCGAAATCAAAATCCCTTACGGTAAGCGCGAGCATCATGACGATCGTAAGCAGAGCATAGAAGTTGTAAGGAATAGCACGGATAAAAAGCTCAAGTCCGTTTGCGCCCTCGACAAAGCCCGAAACAGCGGCAGCCCAGGATGAGACCGGCGCTATGATACATATAGGTGCAGCTGTGGCATCGATAAGATATGCAAGCTTTGCGCGGCTGATATTATGCTTATCTGTAACGGGACGCATAACAGAGCCAACAGTAAGGCAGTTGAAATAGTCATCGATAAAGATAAGTGTGCCGAGCACTATGGTCGCAAGCTGTGCTCCCATCTTCGTCTTGATATGATCCTCTGACCAGCGTCCAAAGGCTGCTGAGCCGCCTGCGCGGTTCATAAGCATTACCATGGCTCCGAGTACCACGAGGAAGATAAGGATACCAACATTGTACGGATCTGATACAGAGGCGATGATGCCGTCCACAAGCACATGCTCCATGGTTCCCGCAATGCTGAAGCCCGAATACAAAAGTCCTCCGAACACTATACCTATAAAGAGCGATGAATAAACCTCTTTGGTTATAAGTGCCAGCGCAATAGCCACTACCGGAGGAACGAGTGACCAGAATGTGTTTACAAACATGTTTTCCACCCTTTTCCCTTAAATCTAAATTTATCAGCCATGATGCTCCTCCTTGAATACACCATGGCTGATTACTTTTGCTGATTATATCATATTTTATATTATCGTGCAGGTTTTAATTCAAATTTATATCCGATTCCCCAGACTGTTGCTATCCTCCAGTATTCATTGTCCGGAAGCTTCTCCCTGAGGCGCTTTATATGAACGTCCACCGTCCTTGTATCTCCTATATATTCGTAGCCCCAGATATGATCAAGCAGCTGCTCTCTGGTAAATACCTGATTCGGTGATGCCGCAAGGAAATATAAAAGCTCTATCTCCTTTGGCGGCATGTCTACGATCTGATCTTTATATACGACTGCATAATTTGAAAGATTGACCGACAGTCCGACATACTCCACACAGTTTTCCGGCTTTTTTGTCTCTGCGGGCTTTCCGGACCTCGCCGTGCGTCTCAATACTGCCTTTACTCTCGCGACAAGCTCCTTGGAATCAAAGGGCTTTATCATATAGTCATCCGCTCCAAGCTCAAGCCCGAGGACCTTATCAAATATCTCACCCTTTGCCGAAAGCATCATGATAGGTACATCCGAATCCACCCTTATCTGTCTGCATACCTGATATCCGTCTATCCCGGGAAGCATAAGATCAAGCAATATCATATCCGGATCATAATCCTTAAATATCTTCAGTGCTTCCTCACCGTCTGACACCATTCTTGTATCATAGCATTCCTTTTCCAGATAAAGACTTATAAGCTCTGCAATGGAGGCATCGTCATCGACGATCATTATTCTTTGTTTCTCGGTCATATAAACACCATGCTGCCGATTTTTCCGCGCTGATATCCCGGAAAATACCGTTCCCTTAAATCCTGTAGAGTTTGTTTACTTAAATGCTGCTATCGTAACTCCCGTATCTCCCTCTCCAAATACTCCGAGTCTGAACTCTTTTACGTATTTAGTCTTCCTGAGTCTCTGATGCACCATATTTTTAAGAGCACCCGTGCCTCTTCCGTGCACTATCCTGACACTTGGAAGTCCCGCAAGGTAAGCATCGTCAAGATATTTCTCAAGTACCGGAAGTGCCTCATCCGTAGTCATTCCTATAAGGTTGACCTCGGGGCTTATGGTGAGTGACTTTGCGCCAAAGTCCCTGCCATAGCCATTGCTTCCGTCAGACCTTCCGGATGCTTTTCCCGATGCGCTGCCTCTGCCGTTTTTATTTCCCCCTCCCGGGCTTCCGACAGGCTTATTGCCTGTCAGTTCAATATCCTTTACATTTACCTTTGAGCTCATAAAGCCCATCTGTACGAACACATTTCCATCCTTATCGGGAAGTGAATTTACAGTTCCGATCATTCCGCCCATGCTCATGATCCTTACTTCATCACCCACCTGAAGCTTTTTAGGTGAGACAGGCTTTGAAGGTCCCTTCACCACTATGCCGCCGTTTCCGGCCGAAGCCTCCTTCAGATTGCTTCTGAGCTTTCTTCTTTCCTCTTCAGCGGCAGCCAGATCGCTCT
Source organism: Eubacteriales bacterium (assembly GCA_030531385.1). Classification (GTDB taxonomy): domain Bacteria; phylum Bacillota; class Clostridia; order Lachnospirales; family Lachnospiraceae; genus Avilachnospira. Next base: position 32,726 of record JAUNNP010000011.1, on the reverse strand, counting down.
CCGCTCCGTATTTATTGATATTTCTTATTGCAGAGTCAGCAGTATCCTTGGCTTCCCTGAGTATGCGCTGGGCTTCTTCGCGGGCATCCTGAAGTATTTTATCACGTCCGGCCTCGAGCTTCTCCTCTTTTTTCCTTAAACGTTCCTTAAGTATCTCCGCATCCCTCAGGCAGCTCTCCGCCTCCTCCATGGACTTTGCGGTCCGTGACCTGTCGTCATTAAGCTTCGCAATGATATCCTCAAAGTTTTCATTTTCAGCCGCGATCCTGGCCCTGGCATCCTCAATTATATAATCGGGAAGGCCCAGTCTCTTTGATATCGCAAAGGCATTGGACTTACCCGGCACCCCTATAAGGAGCCTGTAGGTAGGCTTAAGCGTGGCCACATCAAACTCACAGCAGGCATTCTCCACGCCCCCGGTCTCAAGCGCGTAAAGCTTGATCTCAGAGTAATGAGTCGTTGCCATGGTGCGGGTCTTCATATTGTGAAGGAAATTGAGTATGGCAATGCCAAGCGCGGCGCCTTCGGTAGGGTCGGTTCCCGAGCCCAGCTCATCAAACAGACAAAGCGAAGCCGCGTCAGCCTTTCCGAGAATGCTGACTATATTTGTCATATGCGCTGAAAATGTAGAAAGGCTCTGTTCTATGCTCTGTTCGTCTCCGATGTCCGCATAAACATCGTCAAATATGCCCATTATGGAGCCTTCTTCAGCCGGGATATGAAGACCGGCCTGAGCCATCAGCGTAAGAAGTCCTGTCGTCTTAAGCGACACTGTCTTTCCTCCGGTATTTGGTCCGGTAATTATCAGCTGGTCAAATTCACTGCCAAGAGCAACATCTATGGGGACGACCTTATCCTTATCTATGAGCGGATGTCTTGCCGCCTTCATATTTATGGATCTGTCTTTGCTGAAGCCCGGCTCCGCTCCGCCGATCGCCTGGGAATAAAGCGCCTTTGCAAAGATCATATCCAGCTTTTTAAGAATCTTTATATTATCGCCGATCGTATCTGTGTACGGCATCAGGCTCTCGCTTAAAGTCTTTAGGACCTTCTCAATTTCTTTCTGTTCCTCAGCCTTAAGCTCGCGCAGCTTATTGTTAAGGCTTACAACGGCCATCGGTTCTATAAAGAGAGTAAGTCCTGTCGAAGAGGAATCATGCACCATGCCGGGTACCTTGGACTTATATTCAGCCTTTACCGGGAGACAGTATCTTCCATCCCGCTGTGTAATGATCGCATCCGTAAGATAATCGCGGCATGAATTAAGCTTTGCCTGCATTACCTCATGAACACTGCCTGCTGTGCGCTTCATCGAGTTCCTTACAGAAGCAAGCCCCGGTGATGCGTCATCAGCTATCATATCCTCATCTATAATACAGCGCTGTATCTCTCTGTTAATGCTGACGAGCGGGGTGATCATGCTGAACATCTCGGAAAGCGAGTCCTCTTTTTCCTCATCAGAATCACTTTTTCCGTAGCTTACGGCTCTCTCTGAGACGATGAGTACAGAGCTTACCGAAATAAGCTCTGCTGCTGATAATATCCCACCGACCTCGAGGCGCTTAAGTATGCCTCCGATTTCCTTTACACCCCTGAAGGAAAGCGTACTTCCCTTAAGGCGTATCCTGCTGCAGGCATCAGAGGTGTTGCTCTGCCAGACCTTGATATGCCTGAAATTTGCTGAGGGCTTAAGCTTAGAGCAAAGCCCCCTTCCCGCTTCTGAGGAGGCGTACTCCTTAAGCTTTTCAATTATTTTGTTGTATTCAAGAATTTGAAGTGTCTTCTCTTCCATCTTCTCCGGTCTTTGCTTCAGGCTGCGGCTTTGAGTCACCGTCTGCGGCAAGCTCAGCATTGGCCTTTGCCTGTTCCTCTATAGTATTTGTACTGGATTCAAGGATACTCATGAATTCTTCGCCGGTGATAGTCTCTTTCTCATAGAGATACTTCACGATCTCATGGAGCTTCATGATATTATCCTGTAAGATCTTTGTCGCCTTCTGATGCTGGGCCTTCACAAGCGCGATGACCTCATCATCAACGGACTTCATTGTAGCCTCAGAGCAGGCAACAGACATATCCCCACCGAGATAAGCATTATTCTTTGTCTGAAGAGCCACCATATCGAAGTCACTGCTCATACCATACTGCGTTATCATTCCCCGCGCAAGCCTTGTTGCCTGTTCGATATCATTTGACGCGCCGGTCGTAATACTGTTGAAGATAAGCTCCTCGGCAGCGCGGCCTCCTGTAAGGGTCGCTATCTTATTTTCAAGCTCTTCCCTGCTCATAAGATAGTGATTTCCGTTATCATCGACCTGCATGGTATATCCAAGGGCTCCCGAGGTACGCGGTATGATCGTGATCTTGTGGACCGGAGCTGAATTATCCTGTTTGGCAGCTACCAGAGCATGTCCGACCTCGTGATAGGCTACGATAAGCTTTTCCTTGCTCGTGAGCACCTGATTTTTCTTCTTATATCCTGCCATAACGACCTCGATGCTTTCCTCGAGATCCTGCTGGTTTACCTTTTCCCTTCCGGCCTTGACCGCACGGAGCGCAGCCTCGTTGATCATATTTGCAAGCTCGGCTCCGGATGCTCCGGGGCAGGCCTTTGCTATCTCTTCAAAATTGATGTTGCCCACCATCTTGACCTTTGCGGCATGCACCTTAAGGATATCGACTCTTCCCTGCATATCCGGAAGCTCAACGGGAACTCTTCTGTCAAAACGGCCCGGTCTAAGCAGTGCCGGATCGAGTGTATCAGGCTGGTTGGTAGCGGCAAGAACGATTATGCCCTTAGTTCCGTCAAAGCCATCCATCTCGGTAAGCAGCTGATTAAGTGTCTGCTCACGCTCATCATTTCCTCCGAGGCCTCCGTTTCCTCTCTTCTTTCCTATGGCATCGATCTCGTCTATAAAAATGATGCAGGGTGCCTTTTTCTCGGCCTCCTTGAATAGATCTCTTACCTTTGCCGCGCCCATGCCGACGAACATTTCCACAAACTCTGAGCCTGAAATGCTGAAGAACGGAACATTTGCCTCTCCCGCAACTGCCTTTGCCAGCATGGTCTTACCTGTTCCCGGAGGGCCCACAAGAAGGGCACCCTTGGGTATCTTGGCACCTATGGCATTGTATTTTCCGGGCTCATGCAGGAAATCAACGATCTCGGCAAGCAGCTCCTTGGCTTCCTCTTCGCCTGCAACATCCTTGAACTTGATGCCCACTTTATTGTTTTCATAGACCTTGGCATTGGCCTTTCCAAAATTGCCCATGCCCATGAAGCCGCCGCCTCCGGCCCCGTTTTTCATATTTTTCATAAGTCTTGAGCCAAACCATATGAAGAAGGCAAACGGCAGGAGGTTGTACAGCAGTGTCCATATCGGCGATATGGTCTGTGGAATCTGCTGGGTGAACTTTGCGCCCGCGGAATACATGCGCTCTACTTCTCCAAAGTAATTGATGCGCCCTGTCTCAAATATCTTGTCACTGCCCTTAAGCGTAAATTTTATCGTGCTGTTATCGAGCTCGACCTGATCGACATTTTTGTCTGAGAGCTCATCCAGAAATTCATCATAGCTTGCTTCGACTATCATGCTTTTCTGAACAGCCGGAACGATTATCAGATTGATCGCTATCATGATGGCAAGCACTATAAGCAGATATATCGTCATTTGCTTATTCGGCTTCTGAAAGCCCCTGTTGCTTCCGTCATAATTCCTGCGGTCGGGATCATTTTCATAGTCAAAAATATTTCCAAGCTTTGGCATATTCTTTTATTTTCTCCGTTTCTTTTAGAGTGATCATGTGTTATTTCTCATTTTATACTCACATGACCCTGTAATCATAACCTTATTTTTGTGTAATAAACATGAAATGACTGCAGATTTTATAAATTTTATTAATTTTATACCCCTTCAAGATCAAATGGCGGAGTATATTCCTCCTTCGCTGAGCTTCTTTCCTGCATAAAGCCTTTCATTCCAAGCTTAAATGCATGATCGACCACCGAGTCATATTCAAAGCTCGTTATGCGCCTGTTTATTCCCGGGATATCCTTTGCTTTGTAAAAAGGAGTGTACTGGCTCATTAAGCTTATAATATACCTGTCAGTTGAAATGGTCTCTGCCAGCCTGTCAAGGAGGCTTATGGAATCCTTCCTCATTCCGGGAATGACCATATGGCGTATGATCACGCCCTTTTTCAGGAGTCCGTCATCATTATCCGCAGAAAAAACCGGTGAGCCTGTCTGCCTTATCATTTCCCCTATTGCACCAAGCGCAGCAGCAAAGTACCCCGGAGCCGCAGAGAGCCTGACTGCTGTCTCATCGTCATAATATTTAAGATCCGGCAGGTAAATATCGATGTATCCATCAAGAAGCCTGAGAGTATCGAGGCTTTCATAGCCTCCGCAGTTAAACACCACCGGGATCATTATCCTGTGCTTTACCTTATCAAGTGCCGCAATGATCGATGGGACATAATGGGTTCCGGTGATCAGATCGATATTTGCCGCACCCTTATCCTGAAGCTCAAGGAAAATGTCAGAGAGACGATCGACACTTATTTCCTTTCCAAAGCCCCCTGAGCTTATATCCGAATTCTGACAGAAAATACATTTAAGCGTGCAGTTTGAAAAGAACACGGCTCCGGAACCCGCGCTTCCCGAAAGGCAGGGTTCCTCCCATAGGTGAAGCGCTGCCCTTGCAAGCTTTATCTTTGTTCCCGCACCGCAAAAGCCCGCGCGTTCATATCTGTTGACCTGACAAACGCGCGGACATAAAGTACAATTTGAATATATTGATCTGACAATATCTGTATTCATAGTTTATTTTCCGGGCCTGCCGGAATTATTTGGCCATCGTCCCAGCTCAGTCTATGCAGATTTCCCCTTTTTTCCATATTTTCAAAGCCGTTCTGACGAAGTGCCTCATAAAGTATGATGGCAGCAGAGTTTGCCAGATTGAGCGACCTTATATCTCCCCACATCGGAATACGTATACAGCTTTCGGGATGCCTAACAAGTATCTCCTCGGGTATGCCTCTTGACTCATTTCCAAGCATGATAAAGTCATCGGGGCCAAAGTTGGCATCAGTATATGTCTGCCTTGCCTTAGTCGTTGCAAACCAGAGACGGGGCTTTCCTTCAGAGCCTTTCTCAGAACCTGCGCCGTCAGCATTTTCAGAAAAAAGATATGGATGCTTTTCAAGAAAGTCCTCATAATCTATATACTCATGAAGGTCTATCTTGTCCCAGTAATCCATGCCCGCGCGCTTTATGGCCTTTTCTGTTATAACAAAGCCATAGGGTCCGATAAGATGGAGCTCCGTATTCGTTGCCGCACAGGTCCGCCCTATATTTCCGGTATTGAGCGGGATCCCCGGCTCATGAAGAACTATTTTCATTTTATGTGTCCTTTGGCATCCTTAAAGAAGCTTGCGATGATAAGTATTATTACGACCGCTATCGGAAAGGCCGCAATGATCGACACTGTCTGCAGATTATTCATACTGCTTTCTGAAAATAACAAAGCGATGGGAAGCATTATGAGCAGCAGGGCCCAGAAAAGCTTCATGCTCTTTGAGGCTTCGGCGCCGTCTTCTATCTCCTTGTATGAATATGCTGAGGCAACCAGTGTGATCGAGTCAAAGGAGGTAGCGTAAAATGCTATCATCGAAAGGCAGAGAATCACAAGCACGATCTTATAAAGCGGCAGTGTCTGTATTATGGCAATTATAGTGTCGTAGAGGTCGCCCGTCGCCGCATAGACCGCCATCACATCTAAGGTTCCGTGCATCTGAAGTCCGAGCGAATAATTGCCGAGGATGATAAATGAAATGAAGGTCGAACCCATTCCAAAGGCATAGGCGCCAAGCACGACCTGCTTTACAGTGCGGCCTCCCGAGATGCTTCCCATGAAGAAAGGCGCTGCCACACACCATACCATCCAGTATGCCCAGTAGAAGATCGTCCAGTTCTGCGGGAAATATGAAGTGCGGAGCGCGTCCGTCCAGGTGCTTAAGGCTATAAAGTTCTGAGCGAGATTTCCAACCGCAGTGATGCCGGTCTCAATGATGTACACGCCCTCCTTTCCGAAGATAAACACATAGGCAAGGAGCGCATAGAATACATACATGCATATTCTCGCAAGGAAATTGACGCTCTTCATTCCGCGAAGCACGGAGACCGTATAGACCGCACATATGATAAGCAGGATGATTATGGTCAGCCACTTTGAGTCGCTGAGCCCGAAAAGACTGCATACCCCCCTTGACAAAAGCGGTGTCGCCAGTGAAAAGGTCGTTGCTGTTCCGGCAATAAGCGCTATTACAGCCAGAACATCGATGAGCTTGCCGGGCGCCTTGTCCGTCTTATCCCCAAGGATAGCTCTGCAGGCCTCAGAATATTTCTGCTTTTTGCAGCCGCGCACATGAAGCATGAAACCAAAGCAGGCAGCAAGCGCGGCATAAAAGCTCCAAGGGATAGGACCCCAGTGAAAAAGAGGGTAGGTGGAGGCCCAGTCCTGTATAGAGCCAAGCTCTGTAATACGTGGCTCATTTGCATAAAGCAGCCACTCGCAGAGCGAATAAAACAGGATATCTGCAGCAAGGCCTGCCGTGAACATCATTGAACCCCAGGCAAAAAAGCTGTACTGCGGCTTCGCTCCCGGCTTTCCGAGCACTATCTGACCAAATTTTGAAAATGCCATATAAAGAGAGACAAGGAAAACGCCAAGCCCGATCACAAGGTAATATGATCCAAAATCATCGCCCAGGAAGTTTCTGATCCCGGAAAGCGCCGATGTAGAACCTGCCGGATCTATAATAAAGAAAAGGCAAAGTATCAATATTATCGCGAATGGAATAAATGTAGTTGCAGGATCGATGTTTTTAAGCTTATTCATGTTGAGCTCCGTGGTTAAGTGTTTAAATGCATGTTCATTTCTAATTATTTTTATCAAATTTTGAACATTCTACACTTAAGCTTCTGATTTGTCAACCTACAATATCCCTTATAAGGAGGAGCATGCCCTCACTAACTGTAATTTCAGCCTTTTTTCCCGGAAGCACTTCATTGCTGACACCATACTGGTATCCGCTCTCGATCTCGGCATCCCTAAGAGGATACTTGGCATTTTTAACATTTATGCCTTTTGCTGTGCCTGTAATGTTCAGCAGTGAAAAGAATGGGAAGCTGTCATCTATTTCCTTTATTTTTCCGCTTCCGATAATTGAGATCTCCGAATAATCATCCACCATGAGTGCCGTCTTTCCGAGCTCTTCGAGCTTTACAAGCATGTAAACATTTCCAAGTGTGTGGTCAAGTCTGCGGCCTGTCATTCCAACAAGAAGGAAATCCTTATATCCCCTCATGACAGCTTCCTTGAGTGCACTCACCGTATCCGTATCATCCTTCACAGTGGGAAGCTCTATCGTTTCTATCCCGTTTTTTGGGTTTTCATATGAATCGAAATCACCAATTATAAGCTGCGGCCTTGCGCCGAGGTCATCACAGTGCTTTAGACCGCTGTCACAGAAAATGTAAAAATCATCATCGCTGCAGTAGCTTCTAATTCTTTCATAGTTTTCGATCGGTGCTCCGCCGACAATAACGCATCTTCGCATAATGAACCTCCTTATACTCATAAATTCACTCATCAAATGACAAGAAGTCTTGTCATTGATTCGGACTTTTGACACTGCTATCATTTATGTTATAACATTTTCGTGAATATTTCGCATTACTCAAAGTTCATATTTTGTTCATTATAGGCATTTAAAATACATGATGTATTATGATTTATTTTGTTGTGGTTACTTTTTGCCGGAGGCATTATGTTTCTGAATAAGATTATGATAGTTGAAGATGACAGACAGCTCTGCAGTCTCTACAGTACTGTTCTTGCCAAGGCCGGCTTTGACACCATTCAGGCTGAAAACGGTGAGGATGCATGCAACAAGCTTGAAAACGAACATGTCCATCTTATAATCACTGATATTATGATGCCTGCCATGGACGGCTACAGTCTCGTATCAGCCATACGCGAATATGATCCTGAGATACCTATACTGATGATCACGGCAAGGGATGATTTCCCGGCCAAGCAAAAGAGCTTTAATATAGGCGTCGATGACTATATGACAAAGCCTGTTGATGTTAATGAAATGGTACTGAGGGTCAACGCGCTCCTAAGGCGTGCAAACATCCTTAATGACCATAAGCTTACTGTCGGCGGCACTCTGCTTGACTATGATGCCATGACTGTAACTACGGAAGCAGGAAGTGTCGATCTTACACAAAAAGAGTTTCTGCTGCTTTATAAGCTTCTTTCATATCCCGGAAAGATCATGACCAGACTTCAGCTTATGGATGAAATATGGGGACCGGATTCAAAATCCGATGCCCAGACTATAGATGTTCATATCAACCGTCTCAGAAGGCATTTTGAGGACTGTCCGGATTTTGAACTTCTGACAGTACGGGGGCTCGGCTACAAGGCCGTGATAAATAAATCATGATCGATCGTCCGCTTATGAAAAATACACAGATAAAGCTCTGGCACCGCTTTGCCTTAATGATGTCCGCCATCGTGATCATTCAGCTGTTCGTTACCGGCTCCATCGTCTTCCTTCTGGTCCGCTCCGGCTTTCGCGGACGCATGATCCCTGTCATTGCGATCATCCTTACTGCCTTCTCGATATCCGGACTGATAACCACTATAGTGGCACGTACCTTTATCAATCCCATAGATGAGGTCAGTGAAGCAATGACAAAGGTGGCCTCCGGGGACTTCAGCGTGCGTCTTAAGGAAAAAGGTCATTCCGGCGCATTTTCTCCCGTCTTCGACCCGATAGAGCTTATGATCTCTAATTTCAACAAAATGGTCCGCGAGCTTGACTCTACTGAGATGCTCAAGTCGGATTTTATAACTAATGTCTCACACGAATTCAAGACGCCCCTTGCTGCTATCGACGGCTATACCTCTCTGCTCTCCGCCACCGATCTAAATGATGAGCAGCGTTTTTACACATCGAATATTATTGAAAGCTCTCTCAGGCTTACCACTCTCACCGGAAATATATTAAAGCTTTCAAAGCTTGAAAACCAACAGTTCAACCAGCATAAGACCGTATTTTCGCTAGACGAGCAGATACGCCGTTCCATACTCCTTCAGGAGACCGAATGGGACAAAAAACAGCTGAATATCGATCCTGAGCTTGATTCCATAGACTTTAAAGGTTTTGAGGACCTGCTTCCACAGGTCTGGACCAATCTGATCGCAAATGCTATAAAGTTTACGCCCGAGGGCGGCAGCATCTTCTTTGACCTGAAAAAAGCCGCGGGAGGTGTCAGCTTTTCCATCCGCGACACCGGCATAGGTATGTCAGAGGAGGAGCAGAAGCACGCCTTTGATAAGTTCTATCAGGCGGACAACAATCACAGTGTTGCCGGAAACGGACTTGGTCTGGCCCTTGTAAAGCAGATAGTAGTGATGCACGGCGGAAGTATAAAAATAAAAAGCGCCCCCAATGAAGGAAGCACCTTTACTGTTTTTCTTCCGGATAATACCGAAGACTGATCAATTATTCATTTACCGGTTTTGCCGTCTGCCGGATCTGTATGACCTTTTATATCCCTGATAATGTATATCGGTCTGTCCTTCATTTCCCTGAACAGGATGGATATGTAGCTTCCCATGATCCCGAGAAGCATAAAAAGTACAGCAAACATAAAGCAAAGCACAATAACTATAGTTGCATACCCGCTTGGCGCACCGTTTCTCGTAAAGAGTGTATAGATTATAAGCAGTACACCCAGAAAGCCGGAGAACAAGCCGGCATATATACCGAATTTAAGCGGCATATCCGAAAAGCAGGTGACGGCATCCATGGAAAGCTTCAGGAGCTTTCCGAAGCTGTAGTGACTGTGTCCTGCTACTCGTGTCCCGGCCTCATATTCGAGCGTTGTCTTATTAAAGCCTATGTTCTGCACAAAGCCGCGCAGGAACCTTACCTTTTCCCTGTAATTATTTTTCAGTACAGCCGCAGCCTTGCCGTTTATGGCAAAAAAATCAGAAGCCGCCGGTATGATTTTTGCATCTGAGATCCTGTTTATAATATTGTAAAACATACCTGATGCTAACCTTCCGAATGCCGACTGGTCGTCATTTTGCGTGCGGACCATGTTTATGATCTCATATCCTTTTTCAAAGCACTCAATGATATCCGGAATGCATGCCGGCGGATGCTGCAGGTCGGCATCCATAAATATAAGGTAATCACCGTCTGCGTAGTCAAGTCCCGCAGTCATGGCAGCCTCATGTCCAAAATTTCTTGAAAAGCTGATAAGCTTCACATGCCTGGGATCGGCGTCGTGGATTTTATCAAGGAGCTCTGCGCTGCTGTCAGTGCTTCCGTCATTTACAAAATAGATATCATAGTCATAGGCAGTTTTTTCGCTTATCAGCTCGTCCATTTTCTGTTTTGTTGTTTTGTAGAACTGCTCCAGTCCGGATTCCTCGTTATAGACTGAAACTATAAGGCTGATTATTTCAATCACTTAAAAACCTCTTCTGATGTATCTTCATATAATTTATGTCCTGCGTTTTATCTGGTCGGGAGCACAGGAGGTACTCCGTCCTTAAAGACCTCGATATCATCCGAATGTGACGGTACTCTTTTGTCTTCAGGAGGAAGCTGCATATAATCTCCATATATTTCCCTGAGCACACTGTCAGGATCTGACGGCGCCAGCAGCATATGCCCCTCAAATTCAAGCTCTGCGGGCTTGCTTATCCACTCACGTCTGATGGTATCATGCATATAATCAGGCTGGTAATTGGAATAATACAGCCTGTTTGTGTCCTTTCCGTTAAACTTAACGGAGAGCTCTTCCTGGGCCTTAAATATATCCTTCATGTTCTTGTTTTTTCCAAGAGCAGTGAGTACCTGTACTTTAAGCTTGTCCAGCCCCTTGTATTTTGACATATCAAGACTGTAACGCTTTGTCATTGCGTATCCATACAGCATTTTCTGTCTGAAGCGCGTGATCTTATCCTGCATTGATGAATCGGAAATATTGTCAAGTATAAAAATGTCGACCCAGAGATGGTTGAGCTTACCCTCATAAAAATCCATCTCGGCAGATACGGCATGCCTTCTTGAATTAAGATAGATTATCCTTGGAGTAAAATCATAAAACGCCGCGCCGCCCCTGTAGTCATCCGGCAGGATAAGCTGCATACCGCTGTCCAGTTCACCTGCCGCAGCCTTCTTAAAGCTCTCAAAATTTTCCCTGGTCATCGCAATATCAACATCGTCATCCCAGGGAATAAAGCCCTTATGCCTTACAGCACCAAGCAGAGTGCCTGCGTCAAGCATATAAACAATGTCATGCGCGCGGCATATCCTGTCCACCTCGAGAAGTATCTCAAGGCTCGCATCCTGAGCCTCTTTAAGTTTCTTTGTATTGAAAATCTGCAGCATAAATGTATCTCCGGGCAGCGCACAAAAAGTGCGCGCCGCTTCTAAATATTTCTTAAAGACTTACGGCTTCCCTGATTATCTTTGCCATATAAGCAAGTCTGTCTTCAGTCATGCCGGGGTATACGCCGACCCAGAAGGTGCGGTTCATTATTATATCTGTATTTGTCAGTTCTCCGGAAATGCGGTATGACGATCCGTCATTTCTGATCCCGTCAAAACATGGATGCTTGGTAAGATTGCCTGCAAAAAGAAGTCTTGTCTGGACACCATGATCCTCGATGTATCTGATTGCCTTTGTCCTGTCCACACCTTCAGCTACTGTCATACAGAAACCAAACCAGCTTGGATCGGAATCAGCCTCAGCTGCCGGGAGGAGCAGTCTGTCCTCAGCACCTTCAAGCTGCTGCCTCAAAAATGCCCAATTCTGTTTTCTCCTCTCTGCAAATGAAGGGAATTTCTTCAACTGGGCACAGCCTACTGCTGACTGCATATCCGTTATGCCAAGATTATATCCAAATGTTGAATATACATATTTATGGTCATAACCCTTGGGAAGCTCTCCAAACTGTCCGTCAAAGCGGTGTCCGCAGCGGTTGTCCTGACCCGACTTGCATATACAGTCACGTCCCCAGTCACGCATGCTCAAAAGGAGTCTCTGAAGCTCGGGATCCGCCGTATATACCGCTCCGCCTTCTCCCATTGTCATATGGTGAGGAGGATAGAAGGAGGAGGTGCCAATGTCTCCTATTGCGCCTGTCATTTTCCATTCACCATCGATGTAATATCTGCTGCCAAGAGCATCACAGTTATCCTCGATCAGCCAAAGACCGTGCTTTTTGCAAAAGTCTCTGACCACCTTGAGATTGAATGGATTTCCAAGAGTATGCGCAGCCATTACAGCCTTGGTCTTGTCAGATAATGCAGCCTCAAGCTTACTTTCATCAAGGTTATACTCAGGAAGCTTTACGTCAATAAATACAGGCACCGCGCCAAAATTGAGCGCGGGTGTTACTGTTGTCGGAAAGCCTGCCGCAACTGTGATTATCTCATCTCCCCGCTTTATCGCCCTGTCTCCAAGCTGATGCGCGGTCAGTGCCATGAATGCAAGAAGGTTTGCCGATGAACCCGAATTTACTACATCCGCAAACGGAACTCCTATGAACCTGGCAAGTCCGGCCTCGAATTCGTTGGTATATCGGCCCATTGTGAGCCAGAACTCCAATGAGCTGTCGACAAGATTCATCATTTCCTCACGGTCATAAACTCTTGCCGCATAAGGGATCCTGCTGCCCGGAACATATGGCTTACCTTTATCCTGATTGTGGTAGGTATCACAGTACTTGCCCACAAGCTGCAGTATTAGTTCATGGGCTTCTTTTTCACTTAAGTTCTTAAATATATTATTTAAATTGCTGTCCATACTCTATTATTTCCCTTAAAAGCTCCTCATTGGCTTCGGTATTGCTGCTCTGCCATGCCTTTGTCCAGTCACAGACTGCCTTTATCGTCCGCGGCATATGCCATACCGGCTCCCAGCTAAAGGTCTCCTTAAGCTTACTATTGTCAAGCATAAGCAGACCTGCTTCATGCGGTCCTTCCGAATTTTCCGGAGCCGTCCATGTAAGATCTCCACCGTATTCATTTACAAACAGCTCACAAAGCTCACCCGTTGTGATACAGTCCTCCCTGTCCGGACCGACGTTATACCAGCCGGCATATTCCGGATCAAGTGCCTGTTCCATAGCGATCGTCAGATATACAAATAACGGCTCAAGAACGTGCTGATATGGTCTGATGCTTCCCAGATTTCTGAGAACTATCTCCTTTCCGCCTACAGCTGCCCTTACGCAGTCGGGGATTATACGGTCCGGACTGAAATCACCGCCGCCTATGACATTTCCCGCACGCGCTGTAGATACCGCAACACCCTGATCCTTTAAAAATGAGGCAGCATAGCTGTGGGTAACGAGCTCAGAACATGACTTTGAATTGGAATACGGATCGAAGCCATCGAGCTTGTCGTTTTCTCTATAGCCGTACCCCGGCCTTTCTTCATTGAAATAAACCTTGTCTGTCGTGACATTAAGAAAAGACGCGCAGCACGGATTATTTCTTATGCATTCGAGCAGATTGACAGTGCCCATGACATTAATTTCATAAGTATCTCTCGGGATGCGGTAGCTTTCTCTGACGAGCGGCTGTGCCGCCATGTGAATCACGATGTCGGGACTGATCCTGTTGTAGTAATCCGTAAGAGCATCAAAATTAAGAATATCATCTATCCTGCTCTCCACGATACCGGTCTTCAGACCCGAGACCCTGGATGTCCTTATTGTAAGCTCTGTCTCCGACCTTGACGAAACTCCGTCGCCATACAGGATATCAAAGAGGCATGGCACAGTATTCGGCTTTAAGGCATAACCGTAGACCTTTGCGCCCATCAGTCCCAATATGACTGTCATATAGCTGCCCTTAAACCCGGTGTGTCCTGTAAGAAGGACCTTCTTTCCGTTATAAAATTCGCTGAGCTTTTTAAAATCTATCAATACTGTACTCCTTACCCTCGTTTCTTATACGGCCACGGTCACTGCCACTTCTTCCATGGAGCATGTCCCGTCGCCCAAAGTTCTTCCAGCTTTTTCTTCTCGCGCTGGGTATCCATGCACTGCCAGAAGCCTTCATGATTATATCCCATCAGCTGCCCCTCTTTACTGAGGCGTCCCAATGGTCCCTTTTCAAGAACGGTGTCATCAGAATCCAGATAGTCAAATATTTCCTTATTGAATACCATATATCCGCCGTTGATAAGTGACGCGTCCTTCTCTTCCTTTTCTCTAAAAGATGTGATCAGGCCATTTTTATCGACCTCCAGCACGCCCTTCATTTCGGAAATATTCACCATGGTAATAGTCGCTGTTTTTCCGTGTGACCTGTGAAATTTCAGCAGCGCATCAAGGTCCACATCACATACTCCATCTCCATAGGTAAGCATAAACGGTTCATCTCCGACATACTCACGGATCCTTCTGATCCTTCCCCCGGTCATGGTCATAAGACCTGTATCTATAACGCTTACCTTCCACTTCTCGGAATTATTATTGTGGATCGTCATAGAGTTGGTCGAAAGATCGAAGGTAATATCCGAATTATGCAGGAAATATTCAGAAAAATATTCCTTTATAACATACTGCCTGTAGCCTGCGCATATTATGAACTCGTCAAAGCCATAGGTTGAGTAATACTTCATAATATGCCAGAGGATCGGTCTTTCTCCAATTTCTATCATCGGCTTTGGCTTAAGATGACTTTCCTCGCTGATGCGTGTGCCGAGTCCGCCGGCTAAAATCACAACTTTCATGCTGTTCTCCTGTATCTGATCATATGAATGTAAGCTGCCTCCCGCGGCAGAGCATGACCGGGCTTTAAAAATGCGGCCTGCTGAAGACATTCAGTTTATTGTCTTTTAATATATTAAGCGCATTATACAGGTCATCCGGTGACTTATGCCATTCAAGCATCGACATAAGTTCCTCTTCTGGATAAGTCTCATAGTTAAGAACGGCGTCCATCATGCGCTCATAATTTGCTTCCCTGTATTTTGCCTTATTTATCTCCTGGTAGCTAGTATAACAGTTTCCGAGAATAATTAAAACCGTAATGAATATCACCCCTGCCTTTACGGCTGTACGCTTTGATTCATCCTTTCTCCTATAATGTCTGCGGTATTTATCACACATCGAGAAAATAAGCAGCATTCCAATAAGCCCCACCATGAACTGGCCGCTGTACCTGGAGCTCAGGGCGTAGCTTTCATTCATAAAGATCCATCTGCCTATAGTTACCAGCATATGATTTCCAAAGCCCGATATAAGCAGTATGAGCGGGAATATCGTATGCTCGAGCATATCAGCCGTAAAATAAGTAATGAACGCCAGTATATAGCCTGCGAGGACTGCTGCGCCAATAATCAGAACGATCCTGTTGGGAAGAGGCATTCCGCCCGGCAAAAAGTTATTGATAGTTTCCTGTCCGACGACGGCCCCCGCAAAGGTCTTGATAAAGAATTTCGGCAGATAAAGCGGTTCCTGAAGGATGACCTCTATTATTCCGGCATCAGTTGCGCCGGAATGCTCCCATACAGCAAAATGCCGGCTTGTAACATATAAAATGAGTGCCAGCGTGGCAGAGACCAGCATGCTTCTAAAGAGTGCCCGCTCCCTCTGTCCCGCATTTCCGTTTGCTCCTCCTGTAAGAATGCCAAGCAGACTTGCCAGAATAAGCGTGCAGGCATATGAAACTATATATTCTCCGGCAAACAGCAGCATTATTACAGGCATTATAACTATTACAAGCTCCTGCCTTGTCGTTGCTTCGCCGTTCCACACCTGGTCGATAAGAAGATAGTTTATAAAGAACAAGCCAAATGATACCACATGCGCCCAGGCTGTTCCGTTCAACAGTATTTCCCACTTGTTGAGTGAAAACAAAACTATATAAATCATTATCTGCCACTTAAATGATATTTCATGGCGATAAAAGTAATATCCCAGACACCAGGCCATTATTGCAATGCCAATAAGTGACAGTATGCGGTCAAATGTCACCGAATAGGAAAATGTCCTTACATTAACAAGTCTCGCAAGAAAGGTCGCAGGTATTCTTGTAAGTATGTCCGGAACAAACATCTTTGAAGCATTGTTTACATCCGGAAGATACTCATTAATTATCCTTATGTAGTCAGAATAGACGATATCCGCGCCGGCTGCCCTGATATAAAACAGCAGAAAAAAAATGCCGATCATGGGAATTATCAGATATTTAATATTTTGTATCCTGTCTTTAAATCTCATTTCTGCTCCATAATGTCCGCGGTTATATCCCTGTATGCATTTTCAGAAGGTACTTCTTCCAGGACCAGGGCCTTGCCCGCCCTGACAGAATCGACCGGAACCTCTTCAAGGCTATTTGCAAAGATCACCCTCGTTCCCTCCGCATTCATTTCAGGGTCAAACTGCATGAAAAACGTTTCCGCATAGAAATCTGTCATTTCATAAGTATTTTCAAGAAGGTAGATATCCTTGCCAAATACGCCTTCCGTACCATATTTTTCCACAGTCTGCTCAGTTAAAGAGTTCATCCTGAGCTGGTTCGGCATGAAGTATATATTATAGAAATATCCGCGGTAAAAAATATTGATGCCGGCCGAAAGTATGCTGTAGGCCGCAAATATCACAGCCACCGCTCCGGCGGCATTTGCACCAGATATGCGCCCTCTGATCTCTCCGATCATATATGCCGCATATAGTAATGCTGCTGAATATGAAACGTATATCCATCTCATCTCTACTCTTATAGTAACAGAAGAGCATCCGATGCACAAAGCTATAAAACCCGTAAAAAGCAGGCCTGCAGATATGTTTTCAAATATTATCCTGTTTCCCTTTTTTTCTTTTGCTGCCGAAATCATCACCGAGGTGATATAGGCAGCTGTAATAAGTGCTATAAGCACGATACCCGCGTATACGGCTTTTCTTATGCTGTCCGGTGTCTGATGCCAGCTGATGCCGGAAAGATACTCGGGGCCGGCATTTATTCCAAAGATATATGCGATCTGGCTGAGTGCAAAACCTATGCACTCTCTGACACTGAAGGTATCTGTTACCTGGGTTCCTCCGGTACCGGCAGGCATTGCCCTTCCGCTGAAAAGCGCTCTCAGAAGCAGGATCACGATAAGCTCCGCGACCGGTATCAGCCATTTTGCGATATTTCTTTTGATTTCTTTTTTATATCCCGGCTTTCCTGCCCCTGCCACTCTTATAATAAGAGCGAGATAAAAAAGCGGAAGCAGGCTTATATATCTCTCATGAGTAAATACGAGCAGGAAATACACAAAAAGTCCCGCATAGTAGCTCTTTTCTTCTTTTATATAACGGTATAAGCACCACAGTACAAGTATCGCGAAGAAAAGTGCCATGGTCTCCATGAGTCCTATGACCTGCCCGATCTGATAATAGGCAAATCTTGATGAAAGATATGACGCGGATACCGCCAATGCCGTGACAGCGCTTTTTGAGAGCTTCAGGGCCATATAATAAAGCAGCCAGGCCACTCCTATATTAAGGATGATATTGATGGTCACAAATCTTGTTATATGGTGTCCCGCGATCATCATCTGTATATAGGCCGCAAGCCAGTAGATAAAGCGGCAGCGTTTTGCCGTCCCCAAAGGAAAAGCAAATTCCAGGATATTCTCCTCCCTGAAATACGACCAGAGATAAAGATCATCCATGTACATTCCCTTGATCACGATGTCCCTGTTTATATAAAATCCAAACGCGGCTATAAGAGCTAAAAAAATAAGACTTATTATGATATTCAGTTTGTCTGAGCTTTTTTTACCTGATTCCATCAAACCAACTCTTCTGTTCTTCAATTCTCGATATAAGTTCCTTACTCATGGGAGTTTCCCAATCCACCGCTGTCCTTGCCTTGTCCAGTCTGGCACATATCCGGTCAGATGATCCCTCAAGAAGGAATACGTCTTCAAAGCATCCATCCTCCAGCAGATATGTAAAAAGCACCCCTGCACGTTCATGCCTTGAGTTAAGTTTGTCACTTATAAAGTCAAGGTCCGCATAAATATAGTCAATATCCGCAAACTCAAGGTAATCCTTAAAGATATTCAGCTTGGTATCCGTAAGATAAACATTTCCGCCCGATCCATCTATATCCACCCAGCTTTCGACTCTTCCCTTTATCCGGTAACAGTCCGGCTCCTTGGCAAAGGCCACTACTCTTGCGTTCTTATCCCAGACACGGGTATCAAACATGTACTCAGCTTCATGATCATAATAGCCCTTGTTTACAAGATCCGCAGGCGTAAATCCAACGGGTCCGCTCCAGTTTGTGAAGGCTGTAAAATATATCATAACTGCGCTTAGAAGTATAAGCGCGGCATTGCTTCCCCCGGATACATAGCTCCTGAAGTTTTTTCCAAGGCCGCTCATTTCATACCGGGCTTCTGTAAACAATACTATCGTTCCAAGTGCCGCTGTAAGCGAATATATCAGCATAAAGTAATTTCCATCGACCTGATATAAAAGCGCGAGGCTTATAAGGGAAATGCCTCCTGCCGCTGCCGTAATGAATTTCAGGAAATCAAAGGCCTCTTCATTAAAATGAAGGCCAAGCTTTTCTACCGCGGACAGTCTGTTAAGCTCTCCCATTCTTTGCGAAGTACCGCGTATAAAAATGATGACCGCTATCAGCATTAGCAGAAAAACAAGGCCGCCCCAGGCAATGATCACATGGCTCATGTCGTCCCCGACAGGACAGCACATAAAATGAAACAGTCTGCTTATAAAAGCCTTGAGCTTATATGAAAATCCCACGGAATCATCGCTGTATACCATACTCTGACTGCGGAATGGATATTTCAGCTTTAGTCCGAGGCTTTCAAAAAGTCCGGTAAAGACGCCGGCAAACGGTTGGCCCGTGATAATGAAGGTCCGCACGGTAATTATCCCGGAATATATGACCGACAGGATAAGAGCCCTGATGCCGGATGCATTAAACCTTATGCTGATCTTTTTTGACAAAAAATATATGATCGCTGTAATGCCCGCTATGGATGAAAAGGCTACCGCTGTGGGCTTAAAGGCATAGCTTAATAAAAGTGCGCCTGTTCCTATGCCGGTCTCCGCAGATCCGCCCATTTCCTGCCTCTCATTTCCTCCTGCATAGCGGACGATACAGTATATAAATGTCAGCTGGCATATAAGCGTGACCAGATCACTTTTTGCCGTGATAGACATATTTGTAATGCCGGGAACAAGGGAGGTGAGCATGGCCGCAAGCACCTCTGCCTCTTCGGAGCCGGCAGTGGCATATACGATCTCTCCCGTAAGCAGAATGACCGCAATGACCGCCCAAATATTTACACACAGAACATTTCCGTAAGTACCGCCAAAATAAAGCGGTCTCGTAAGAAGTTCAAAGCCCTTCGGATAGCTGTAAACACTGTTTACAAGTCCTGTATTTGCAAAAAATCCGGCAATGCCCCTTCCGTTTGTCAGCAGCACATCGGACCTTAGTCCGTAGCGCAGCGAGTCATAATCCATGGCTATATTGATCCTGCAAAGCTGGATGAGCAGTATAGTAAGTATTACCGCGGTAAAAGGCAGCACTGAGTTCGTTTCTGTATACCTTTTAAGCTTTTTTGCAAATGCTTTGGCCGGAAGGAAGAAACTGTGTATATCAAGCTTTACAAGTGCCGTGACCAGCCCGCTTACTATAAGCAGATAGACTCCCGAAATGATGAAAGGGAGCAGTATCCTGTGAATATAGATAAAAAACAGGAAAATGCTGCCCCAGACGACCCTGAGCCTTTTCCTGTCCTTAAATACAAGTGCAGATACAAAAAAAGCACACAGCATAAGCGCGATCTCATACTGCATGGAAACATTAACATCATTTGTCATGATATCAATCAGTGTCTGCATCGTAATCCCTGTATGCTTTTTTATAAAAATGCATAAGGAGTGAGACTATTGGTCCGGGCCATATTGAAGCGAAAACTTCAGCCTCCTCCTTTTCCCTGTTATGATTATCTATATTTTTTCTGGTCTCGGCATTTTGATGGACTCTGTAATCCACAAGTTCCTTTTCAATACAGACAAAGCGGCCCGGCATAGACGAAAGCCTGAGGAGCGTTCTCCAGTCTATGACAAAGCTGTGATCATTCTGAAATACCGGCAGCCCTGTAAGGCTGATATTATATGTGCAGGTCGGGCACCCTATGCCATTTCCAAATATAAGCGGAAGCCTTTTTATAAACTCTCTGTCAGAGATCCTGCGAAGTCTTAAGGGGAGCCTTAAAAGTCTTTTTACGCTCTCCGCCTTTGTCCTAAGTTCATTCCCTGCTTCATCAATAGTTCTGTATCTTGTAAAGAAAACACTCGTGTCCGGATATACCTTAAGCGCCTTTTTAAGAGCCCTCGCATAGTCCGCATGATAAACATCATCCTGATGAGTCACAGTCACAAGCTCGGCTCCTGTCATCTCCACGGCTGTCTGCACGGCAAAGTTCCAGTCATCCTTAAGTGAGCTGGCGCCATCTCTTATATAAAGCTCCAGCCCGTATTTTTCCGAAAGCCCTCTGATGAGTTCATTCGGCGTGGATGTACAGATGATCACCGGGTCCAAAGCCGACTGTTCCCTGACAGATCTTATGCACTGCTCAAGATAAGGGCTCTCACCATATGCACTTATCGCAAAGGTATGCTTCATGATTCGAAATATGTCTCCTCAAGCATAAGGCAGAGCGCATGATAGACAGGAAGGTGAAGCTCCTGTATCTTAAAGGTCTCGCTGCTCGGAACGACTATTGAGCAGTCGGCAAGGGGCTTCAGCCTTCCGCCTGTGCAGCCTGTGAGGGCTATGACCTTAATATCCATGGCTTTTGCAACCGTTGCAGCCGCTGTTATATTTCTGCTGTTTCCCGACGTGCTTATGCCCAAAAATACATCTCCGGCCTTTCCGTAGCCATAGAGCTGCTGCGCAAATGAAAATGTTCCTTCAACATCATTTGCATAGGCTGTTGTAAGGGCAGTGTGTCCTGTAAGCGCGATTGCCGGAAGTGCACCCTGAAGTCTGTCAGCAAGCTTCTCACCCTCGACCTCATCTGCATACATCAGCTTCTCCCTGAAGGACCTGCTGACCGGGCGTCTCTTAACAAACCCCTTCATGAGTTCTCCCACAATGTGCTCACTGTCAGCTGCCGAACCGCCGTTTCCGGCAATAAGCAGCTTTCCGCCGTTATCATAGGATTTTTTTATTATCTCATAAGCTTCCTCTATGCTGCCTTTTATCATATTGAACTCAGGATGGCGCATAAGGAGCTCGTCAAAGATTGCTTTTACGTTTTTTTCCATATACAGATATTTTCCTTTGTTTATTTTTCTGACTTAAAATCATCTTCTACTACTGACCATGCAGCATCATAGCTGTAATGCTCACGTATATAGCTGCCGCATGCAGCGCTCATGCGTGAAAGTCTTTCTGTGTCGCTGTAAAGCTCTATAACGGCTTTTGCAAAATCCTTTGCTATCCTTTCAGCATTATCGAAAAGAGCATCCGGGTCATCATCGACCACCGTCATGATATTTTCAGCCTGCGGAATGCCTTCAGCTCCCACCGAGGTGGTGACAACGACTGAATTATTATAGATTGCTTCCACGACCTTGCCTTTAACACCTGCTCCATATCTCAATGGTACGATAACGAGCCGGGTCGTCTCATACAGTTCATTAAGGCGCTCATCCGATACGAAGCCCAGTATCTCAAAGCCGGACCCGGGATCGTTCAGCTTAAGTATGTCTTCATCAGCTCCCGAACCCGCCACATAGAATTTTATATCCGGTACCTCTGCTTTAACTAGAGGCCAGATGCTTTCCGCAAACCATTTTACGGCATCAGCATTTGGCGGATGCTTAAAGCCTCCGACAAACAAAATTCCTTCGCGTCCGTCATAATTTTCCGTGCCTTGGTCCGGTTCCTTAAACTCGTCCCAGACGTAAGCCGTGATCGCTTTTGCCGGGATCTCAGGATGGAACTTATGGATCTCATCTATTTCGACCTGAGACGGATAATATACCATATCCGACTGCTCCATTACAGAGAACTCAAGGCTCTTCCAGTAATCTGACTCACGCTTTTTTCTGATCTCACCCGTCAGCTCGTACTCACGGAATATCCTTAAGTAATGCAGATCATGTCCGTAGAATATGCATTTTATATCCGTGTTCTTTTTGATGAAATCGATATACTTAACAGCAATATGCGGTCTGTTTAAATAGCAAAAATCTATATTTTTGCTGTTTTTCTTTAAATAATCAAATATACCGTCACGGTAATCAGTTCCGTAAAGTACTTCTACCCCAAGCTGTTCCAGGTCTGAGGTGTAGGGTTCCTCATGGAGGAAGTTGTCTCCGATAAACTTTACGTTAAAGCCCCTCGCAAGGAACATTTTTATATACTGATAGGTCGTCTTCGAGCCTGCGTCCTTATCCCAGGTCGGCACATAATGATCGATTATCGCCACACATGGCTTTCCCTGCGAACGGTCCCGTGCGGAAAACGGATCCGGATCCCCGGTATTGACAGACTGCTTTTTGAGCTCTGCCGCCCACTTTTCCCTGAATTTTTCCTGGTTTACGACCTGATACCTCTTAAGTCCTGTTCCCAGGACATCCGTACCATTTGAGATACCCTCAAAGTGAGTGACTACCGACTGTGGCTGGTATACAACACGCTTTCCGTGTCTTCTGACTTCAAACGCAAGATCAGAATCCTCACAGTAAGCAGGCGCGAAATACTCGTCAAATCCGCCTATCTCCTTCCAGAGCTCAGCGCCTATCATGATCGCTGCTCCGGAAATATAATCTACATCCTTGACATAGTTATATTCAGCCTTTTCAGGATCATCAAGCCTGCCATAGTTCCAGCCGGACGCGTCTGACCAGATTATGCCTCCGGCCTCCTGGAGTCTTCCGTCCGGATAAACCAGCTTGGAGCCGACCATGCCTATGGTATCGTCACTTTCGATAAGCCTCACCAGCGATGACAGCCAGTTCTCATGTACCTTAGTATCATTATTAAGAAACAGTATATACTTTCCGCGAGCCTTGGCTGCTGCCTGATTGCAATTCTTTAAAAAGCCCATATTGGATGAGTTTCTGCTTATAATAAGATTATTTATAAAGCTGCCGATCTCGCGGGTCGCGTCCTGTGAAACATCATCGGCAAGAATGATCTCATAAGGGGTCTCATCAAAATCAGTATTGCTTATTATCGACCTGATGCAGGCATAGGTATATCTTACCTGGTCGTAAGCCGGAATAACTATGGAAACAAGAGGTGCATTTGCCTTAGGGACAGTCAGTATTCCGCCCTCTGAAAACTCTCCGCCTATTTTGAAATCTCCCGAAATAAAGCGTCTGCCCTCTTTTGTAAAATAAAGGCCAAATTGTCTTACAGGATGGCGCAGTGTATCCTCAGTGTAGTGAATAAGCTTTCTTTTTACCGAGTCAGCCGGAGCCCAGGCATCAAGTCTGTCTATAAATGCCCTTGCCATACGGCTTAAGAGGCTCTGGTGCTTCTTAAGATATGTATTCTGGGTATTTAATATCTCAAGCTGGTTTTTCTGCTCAGTATTGATTTTTTCAATATTTCTTATATGATTCTGGCTTAAGCGTTCGACTTCGCGTTCCTTAGAAATGGCAGCCTTATGCTCCTCTATTTCATCCTGAAGTCTTAAGTTCCAGTCTGTAAGCTCTGTTATACGCTGTTCAAGCTCCCTTATGCGGGATGGAGTAACGGCCTTAGTGCGGAATTTATCCGCATCTGTATTTGCGCCGCTTCTTACTGAAGCCTGGAAAGATGCTTCCTTTTCTTCAAATGCTTCTGCCTTTTGATCTTCTATGCCAAATTCACGCAAAAACTCCCGCTTATCAGCATAGGAAGTAAGTGCTGTTTTATATGCGTCAAACCAGTAGCTTAAAATACGCCAGCGCACAAAGCTGCGGTCAGCTGCTTCACTGCTGACCCACTCATAATCTATAAAGCAATATCTTCCCTCATCAGTGACAAGGATATTTTCAAACAGGGAATCGAGGCTGTGGCATTGGCCATCCTCCCCGCCAAGGATAATACCCAATGCAGTCTCTATCTCATCATGCGGTGCTTTTCCGCCGCTTATATGCTCTGCCAGAAGCTTTGAGAGCTCTATGCCTTTTACATAATCAAAATCCGCAAATTTAAGTCCGTCCTCTGACTCGCCAAATTCAGGTCTCAGTACATATGCATTTTCACCGGTCTCATTTTTCAAAAGCTCATATTTTTCCTTAAAGCTTTCGATATGTCCATTTGCCGCAGCTGTAAGAGCGGACTTTCTGACGATATTTTTTCCGCCGGCCTCTGCTCCCGGTATTATTTCAGTCTTGAGAGCATATTCCTCTGAACGCGCACGGTTATATCTTACATAGTCAGGAATATACGGTGACTTGGCATTTCCATAAACAGCAATATAGGACGGTGCAAATGCGGAAAATACTCCTGCTTCTATAAGACTTCCGTATACTCCCTCCTCATCGAAGACAGCATTTACTTCGTCAAAATCAAAATCCGAAATATCCTTAAAGCTTCCGGCTGAAGGAAGGAATCTGTCCGAATAAATATTTTTTGCAAATTTTACATTCGGAAGAGGGTAGTACACTTCAAGCTTCTCATATCCAAGTGCAGCTTTTATGTTTTCAAGATCCGCCTCGTTAATATAAAAGGCCGTGCTGTCCGGCGAGTTTCCGGCAGCAAGCTTAAGAGAACCGGCATTGTCCGCAAACACAGCAACAAAGCCGGTGGCCTTCACATGCCGGCTGATATTTACCGTAAGCTCGCGGATATCATTTCCATATTCCTTTGGAAGATCCCCCACCGAAAGATCTATGACAGCAGCATCGTAATCTGTGTCAGATATGCTGTTTATAAGTCTGAGCTTTCCGCTTTCCAAAAGCCCGGGATAACGTTTTTTAATGAGGAAAAGTCTTTCTTCTTCCGGATCCGCAATATCAAGTCTCTTTAAGCGGCTGCATAGCGGAGCCGCAATGCCGTAGTCGGCGCCAACGATAAGGACCTTCATACAGCTGTTCCAGTTCAGGCTTTCAAGTGCATTGATCCTGTCCGGACTTAAAGCACAAAAATAAGTACTGTCCTTAGCGGCAAATAATATCTCCTCATCTGAGGCGCGGCCGCCTTCTCCGGTCCCTTCATATTTTTCTATCAGATCATAATAGATATCGTTCATTAATTCTTCCTGAGCTCTACCTTAGAGTTCATATCATATACTCCAACAGTATTTTTATTTGAGATCACTGTAAGATTGAGAAGATCATACAGTCTGTGATAAACAACATGCTCGCCCTGTTCAAAACCGGTACAGCTCATGCTGAGCAGATATTCCCCGCCCTGCAGGTCCATTTTCTGTGTGAATTTAACATCATACTCATCGCCTGCCTCAACGCTTTCGGTGGCAGCATTTTCAAACATCGTATTGCTGCCCGAAAGGTCATTTCCCTTTTTATCACGGAAAGTGTAAGTAAAGATCGGGGCTTCTATATGGGCATTGAAATGTATCTTCTCTCTGATCGTAAACTCCTCTCCCTTAAGTATAAGGTTCGTGAGTCTGCCGTCTTTATCATATATACCGAAATCATATATTTCGGCTCTGTTGTCACCGTATTCGTTGACATTTGGATTTACAGTCATCTGGCTGCGCATCAGATCACTGCCGCTATGCTGCGAAGTCCGGTAAGTATCTGCCCGGCTTTCCGCTTCAGCTTTAGACTCCGCAGCCTCTTCAGACGTGCCGAGCAAATTGACCTCTGCCCTTCTCTCATCCAGCATTTCCTCAAGCTGATCATACTGACCGGCAAGTATTTTTTTATAAAGATCGATTATCTCTCCGGGCTTTCCCTCTTCGACTTTTACTCCGTCATTAAGCAGGACCGCCTTGTCGCAGTATTTGAGGACCGAGCTCATATCATGCGTTACCATAAGTATGGTGGTCCCCTTTTTCCTCAGCTCATCCATATGGTGGTAGCATTTTGACTGGAAGAAAATATCTCCGACCGAAAGTGCCTCATCAACGATAAGTATCTCAGGGTCGACATTTATGGCAAGCGCAAAAGCGAGACGAACAAACATACCCGAGGAATACGCTTTTACAGGCTGATAGACAAAATCGCCTATATCCGCAAACTTAAGTATTTCATCAAGCTTTGCGTCCATCTCTGCCTTGGTAAAGCCCATCATGGTACCGTTCATGTAAATATTTTCAATTCCGGTATATTCCATATTAAAGCCGGCGCCAAGCTCAAGGAGCGCGGATATCTTTCCGTCAGCCTTTACCTGTCCCATTGTCGGAGTAAGGACTCCGGTAATGATCTTAAGCATTGTGGACTTTCCGGAACCATTGGTGCCTATTATGCCGACCGACTGCCCTTTTTCCACATCAAATGAAACATCCTTAAGGGCATAGAAATCCTTATGAAGGTTCTTCTTGGTAAGTCCAAGTGATTCCTTCAGCCGGTCAGTGTTTTTATCATAAAGCCTGTATATTTTTGTTACGTTTCTGACTTCAATAGCGCTATTCATTATTTCCTTGCCTGTATAAACCTCTGGAGCCTGTCCATAGCCCTCTCCAGATCTCTGAGGGAGTATGCATAGGATATCCTTAAGTAGCCTTCACCCGATGTGCCAAACGCACTTCCCGGTACTACCGCGAGCTTTTGCTCCTTAAGTATAGCTTCAGCAAATTCATTTGAGGTCATGCCAAACTGCTTAATGCATGGGAAGAGATAGAATGCTCCCTTTGCCTCGAAGCATGGTATGCCCATCTTATCGAATCGGTTAAGCAGGAAACGCCTTCTGCGGTCATATTCTTCGCGCATCATTTCTATATCATTGTCACCGTTTCTTAAAGCCTCAACAGCCGCATACTGTGAAAGTGTCGGTGAACACATAATGGCAAACTGATGGACCTTTCTCATCTGATTCATAATGACTGCAGGACCCGCTGCATATCCGAGTCTCCATCCGGTCATGGCAAACGCTTTTGAGAATCCGTTTACAACAACAGTCCTCTCACGCATGCCCGGAAGCGACGCAATGCTGACAAAGCCCTCATTGCCATAATTAAGCTCTGAATATATCTCATCGCTGATAACAAAGAGATCATGCTCAATGATGACCTTTGCTATCTTCTCCAGATCCTCTTTTTCCATGATCGCTCCGGTAGGATTATTTGGATATGAGAGGAATACCATCTTGGTCTTATCGGTAATTGCAGCTTCAAGCTCTTCAGGCTGAAGTCTGAACTGATTTTCCATCTTAAGGTCTATCACTACAGGTACAGCGCCTGCCATGATCGCGCAGGGCTTGTATGAAACAAAGCAAGGCTCCGGGATGATTATCTCATCACCTCTGTCAAGCATTACCCTGAAGCATGCATCTATGGCCTCTGAACCTCCGACTGTAACAAGTACCTCATTTGAAGGCTCATAAAGAAGACCATATCTTCTCTGCATAAATAAGCTGATCTCCTGTCTCAGCTCTAACAGTCCGGCATTGGCTGTATAGAAGGTCTTTCCTCTGTTAAGAGAATTGATACCTTCTTTTCTGACATGCCACGGTGTATCAAAGTCCGGCTCGCCTACTCCAAGTGAGATGACCTCCGGATCATGCATTTCTGCCACCAGATCAAAGAATTTCCTTATTCCCGACGGCGGAATAGCCTCTATATAACTGTTCAACGGACTTCTCATGCAAGCTCCAGCCTTTCATCCTTTGCTGCCTTCTCAACAATAAAGCCATCCTGCTTATACTTTTTGAGAATAAACTGTGTCGTTGTGCTTAATACTCCGTCTATGGTTGAAAGCTGTTCTGATACGAACATTGCGATCTCACGCATTGACTTTCCGGAAATGAATATAACGAAATCACAGCTTCCGCTGATAAGGAACATATCTGTAACATCCGGAAGTTTATAAATACGCTCTGCCATCTGATCAAAGCCCACTCCCTTCTGAGGAGTTACCTTGACTTCGATAAGAGCATCCGCTCTTTCTTCTCCTACCTTATCCCAGTTGATAAGTGTGTGATATCCGCAGATGACCTTTTCTGACTCAAGCTTATCAAGCTCAAGCTCTACCTCTTCTGGAGTCGTGCAGGCAATAGCTGCCAGATCCTCTGAACTGATCCTTGCATGATTTTCAATTGCGCTGAGCAGTCTTGTTCTCATAGTAATCTTTCTCCCTTTTATTATATTGATCATGGATGTCATAAATTTATCTTACCCAGTTCGTCCTTTTCAGGCCTTCTGAGTGATGACTCGCCTTCCGTATCCGTCCTTTTTACAGCCACAGTACGCGAGGTGAAGCCGATTATGCTGTAAGGCATTTTGCATGCCGATGCCGCTTCGATGATCCTGCCGGGATCCCCGGAAAGCCATACCCTGCATCCCGGCGAATGAAGCCTGTACGGGTTAAGCTCAAACATTTCACAAAGCTCCACCGTCTGCTGCAGTAAAGGAATGTTTCTTTGCGAATAGGTGCCGCCAAGTCTGTTTGCCTTAAGGACTCTCCACAGTGCAGCCAGGACACCGCCCTCCGCCCCGTCCGCAGCCATCCCATCCGCTAGATAGCTGTCAAACAGGACATCAAGCTCTGCAGCCTTGTCCGTATCCTCCATAGCTTTTTCAAATACGCCAAAAAAACTTTTGGAATATTTCTTCAAAAGCTTCTCTCTGCATTCCTTATTGTTGTATATTATTGTGCTCCCCTCAAGACCGGCGAGCCCCGTAACAACTATATCCATTAAAACTTAAGTGCCGATAATGCCATAGGCACGATCATGCAGATAACGACTATGACAGCAATGATCGCACACATGATCTTTCTGGTCTTTGGACTCATATTTCTTTCTCCATTCACAAATTATTTTATAAGTATCATTCCTGACCTTAAAGTTTAATTATAACTCATAAACACTTATGATTCACCATATTATTTCGCCGAAGGACAAAGCTCCTTCAAAAAGCACTCTCCGCATTTTGGCCGGTTGGCAATGCATATCGTCCTTCCAAGCGTGATTATGTCTATATTCCACAATATCCAATGATCCTTAGGAAGCAGCTCCATAAGCTCAAACTCGGCTTTTACAGGGTCCCCGGTATCCGTCAGTCCAAGCAGTCTGCTGATCCTCTTTACATGTGTATCAACAACTATGCTTGGCTCATTGAAGATATTTCCGCGGATGACATTGGCAGTCTTCCTTCCAACTCCGCTCAAGGCTGTAAGCTCCTCCAGTCCGGAAGGTACCTCTCCGCCATGTTTATTTACTATATCATTGGCGCACGCTATCAGATTCTTAGCCTTATTGCGGTAAAAGCCAGTTGAGTGAATATCCTGCTCCAGCTCTGCAAGATCCGCTTTTGCCATGCTGCAGACATCGGGATATTTAACAAACAGATCTTTGGTAACAATATTCACCCTTGCATCCGTACACTGGGCGCTGAGAATGGTCGCAGTCAAAAGCTGCCATGCATCCTTATATTCCAGAAAGCACCTGTAATCAGTTCCATACTCGGCATCAAGTGCCTCCAGTATAGCGGCAATGCGCTCTGTTTTCTTTTTTTTGGATTCCTTCATGAAAATGCCGACCTCTTTACACTGTGACTATCTGCCATGCAGCTGCCTTCTTCATCCTGTTCATAAGCGCTTTTCCGATGTTTTCCTCCGAGCTTCCCTCGGCAGCAATAAAGCTTACCCCGTCAGCATCCATCTCTCTCAGCCTTTCAAACAGAACATGTGCCATTCCCGCTTTATCCTCGCGGCTTCCCGTGGATTTTACATCAACATCCTTCATGATCTCGGGAATAAGTTTGTTTAGTTCAGAAATGCACTCTTCCGAGCAGAGCACTGCCATTTTTTCTTCTTTTCCGGCATTTTCCCTAAGTCCTGCTGCCATCGCTTCGGCAATGCTTCCGCCATTTTTTTCAGTGAAAAGTATCATTGGCGCCTTAGGCGCATAATGTCTGTATTTCATTCCGGGAGCTTTAGGCTTTACGCCCTCCTTAAGCGGTCCCTTTATGGCCGCATCCTCGCCGATGTCCATCCCAAGTGTCTCTGTTATCATTTCAAGCGTAACAGCGCCCGGTCTTAAAAGCTGAGGCACATCGCCGCTTACATCCAGAATGGTCGATTCAAGACCTATTTCGCAGTCTCCGCCGTCAACGATCACATCCACGCGTCCGTTAAGGTCCTCAACGCAGTGAGCCGCCGAGGTAGTGCTCGGTCTTCCTGACAGATTGGCACTCGGGGCGGCTATGACCGTACCTGCCTTTTTTATAAGGGCCAATGCTGCCGGATGGACCGGAAATCTCACTGCGACGGTATCAAGACCACCTGTAGTTTCATCCGGAACGGCCGGTGACTTCTTAAATACCATAGTCAGCGGTCCCGGCCAGTATTTTTCAGCCATTTTCCCGGCCTCCTCCGAGACCCTGACAGTAAGCTCGGAAAGCTGATCTATATCGCATATATGAACAATAAGCGGATTATCTGACGGTCGTCCTTTTGCGGCATATATTTTGCGCGATGCCTCCTTCATAAGGGCGTCTCCGCCAAGGCCGTAAACAGTCTCGGTCGGAAATGCCGCCAGACCGCCCCGCCTTATAACAGCGGCGGCCTCATCAAGCTTATCCATGTCTGCCCTGCTTAAGATCCCTGTTCTTTTATAATCCTCTAATACAAGTACCTTTGTTTCCATGTTTATTTAAAAGTCAGTTCATTCCATATCTCGGACGGTTCATAGCCCAGTCTCCAGAGAGCTATTCCTCCGCAATCATACTGTTTGACAGTCTGCATTTTAAGCGCAAGAGAATCTTTGTCCTCCATCCAAATCTTTTTGGTGACATTTCCCTGAATTTTCTCGCCGTAATTTTGTCCGGTCACATCATCCCACTTAAGCTCGTATCCCTTGTTCTTAACGTACTGGTCGGCCTTTTTCATATCCATGGTCTCAGATGAAGTCCTGCCGTCGCTTAAGGACCACAATCTGGTGAACAGCGGAAGCGCCGCAATGAGCCTCTCCTTATTTACAGACTTAAGTGTCTCGCTGATACCAAACTCCGTATATCCTATCGATGCGACCGAGCCTGCGTCATCAGTATGCTCATCATAAAGCATGACTACGATATAGTCAGCAAATACCCCCTGTTCATCCAGGTTATAAAAATTATTAAAGCCATACGGAACATAGTTATCAACAGAGAGCACCAATCCGTTTTTACGGCATTCGACTGAGAGCTCTCTTATAAACTGAATGTATTTTTCACCGGCGTCTGTCGGAAGTCCCTCAAAGTCCAGATTAATACCGTCATATCCATATTCTGCCGCATCCGCCATAAGTCTGGAAATAAAATCGCGCCTGTTTTCGGACGACTCAAAATACTCCTTGGTGCTGAAATCCTTAAGTCCTCCCTCCTGATTGAAGTTATCGACACTTACCCATACCTTCAGTCCGGCCGCATGTGCCTTCTCCATATATTCCGCGGTCGTGTAGTTCTTATAATTGCCTTCTGCATCGCTTATCTGGATCCATGTCGGTGAAATGACATTGATAGCTCCTGCAGTATTGGCATAATACTCATCAAAATTCGTATTTCCATTGCTGCTGAAAGTATAATGCCAGCCCATGACGACCTTGTCATCCATAAGTGTATGAGGAACCTCAGGCTCTAAATATGTATCCTCAATGTTGACTATTTCGGGCTTATCTATAGCCTTTGTTCCGGCATAACCTGCTATACCGTCCTCTGTAATGATACGGCTCCACTCATCATCTCTTTCGGTCACATAAACAGAAGCGCCTTTAACAAGCTCGGTAAGCACCGGAGCCTTAATATTCTTTTGGGTCCTCACGGCTGTTTCCTTAAGCACTCCGGCCTGAAGCAGTTCAGTGCCGCCTGTGTATACGAACACTCTTTTTGCCGAAATATCATCTCCTATGAATCTCTTATCCGAAACATTTGAATAGCTTTCAACAGCATCAAGTGAGATATAAAGTTCATCCCCGATCATTTCAAATACAGGTATGCCGTTGATCTTTGATGATGCAGTGAAATCAAGCGTTTTATCCGGAAGCGTGAAGCTCATCATCTCATCAGTATCGCTCCAGAAAAACCGGCTGTTCAGATTTTCATACACATATGTATAAGGGAGGAAAACTCCCCCGTCTCTTGCATATCCAATTGTTTCATGGTCAGCCGAAGCATTTAAATAAAGCTTTACCTCATCAGCTTGTACTTCAAACCATTCATTAAGATCCTTCTCCTCAGTTGAAGGGATCCATCTGTCGAAGATCGTTTCTCCAAAGGCAGACAGCACAAGTCCTATAAAAACAAAAAATAAAACAATCTTTACCAGCAGTCCGCTTTTTTTCTTTTTTCTTCTTGACTTACTCATTATCAGTGTTCCAACTTTACTTAAAAAACCAAGTATTTAACTGATTAATTATATCATTTCCACCGTATGTTGCAAGTATTGAAACCTATAACTTAGAACGCAAGGAATAGATATAACTTGTAAAAGTTAATTCCACCCCAAAATAGTGAGGCATGGAATTTACTG
>JAUNNP010000010.1:10201-39728 GCA_030531385.1 Eubacteriales bacterium | reverse complement strand
AACACATGGAAATCAGACCGGTAGCACATATTTATACGGATTTTCCGACAAAGTTCGGTGTGCCGCGGCAAAGCGGCACTGCCACGGCGCTTAAGGGCACAATAGTCTTTGAGAACTTTTATCGTGATCCCGAAGCTGTGAAGGGACTTGACGGCTTTGACTACATATGGGTACTCTGGGACTTTTCAAAGGCGCACAGAAAGGACGGAGAGTGGGCTGCGACAGCCTGCCCGCCGAGGCTGGGCGGAAAGACTCATATGGGCATCTGGGCGACAAGATCGCCGTTTCGCCCTAACAATATCGGGCTATCGAGCGTGCGCCTCGATTCGATCGAGTTTACGGAAGACCGTGGCCCGGTGCTTCATGTATCCGGCATTGACATGATGGACGGGACTCCGGTATACGATATCAAGCCCTATATCCGCTATGACTGCCACCCGGATGCGCGTGACGGGTATGTCGCCGAGACAAGCAGGCACAGCCTTAAGGTGGAAGACCCCGAGGGACTTATCGAGTCTGCGGGTATGCTTAATGCGGAGCAAAAACGCGCGCTTTGGGAGGTGCTTTCAGAGGATCCGCGCCCGCAGTTTGACGCCGACGACAGCGGGCAGCGCCGCTATGGCTTTTATTACGGCACCGGTGAAAATGGCAAAGCGCTGTGCGATGTCCGATTCACAGTTTGCGGCAATGTGCTTACCGTTGTTGAAATCGTAATCCAATGACTTGCATTAAGCCGCTTGCATTTTTTAAAACTTTATGATATAGTAGCAAAGCTTTCAAAAAGCAGGCTGATATAGCACAGGTGGTAGTGCGTCGCATTGGTAATGCGGAGGTCTCGGGTCCGAGTCCCGATATCAGCTTATTTTAAGGGTTGCCGTTTGAACGGCAGCCCTTTATTTGTACTTTAAAATACAGAAATTTTTTGCTATCATTTCGGTATATTGTTTTCATCGGAGAAAATTATGTCAGAGAAAAAATTTATCAGCATTGCCATAGACGGCCCTTCGGGGGTCGGAAAGTCGACCATAGCGAAGCTCCTCTCGAAGGAGCTCGGCTATGTATATATCGACACCGGAGCCATGTTCCGCACACTCGCAGTATATTTTAATGAGCACGGTATCGATGCTGCTGACGAGAAGGCCATAACAGAGGCAATCGACAGCATTTCCATAGATATCAAATATATCGACGGCGTGCAGCACATGTTCGCAAACGGCACAGATGTGACAGACCGCCTTCGCACAGAGGCAGTGTCGCAGATAGCGTCGATCACCTCGCAGTACGGCCCGGTCCGCGCTAAGCTCCTCGATATGCAGCGTGCCCTCGCGAAGAAGGAAAATGTCATCATGGATGGCCGTGATATCGGTACCGTGGTGCTGCCGGATGCACAGCTTAAGATATTCCTTACAGCATCATCAGCGGTCCGCGCAAAGCGCAGATATGACCAGCTGCTTGAGACAGGTAAGCTCGGCGGCGCAAGCTTTGAGGATATTCTCAAGGACCAGGAAGAACGCGACTACCGTGATTCCCACCGCGAGATCGCACCGCTGAAGGCAGCAGAGGATGCGGTTACGATCGACACATCGGATATGAGCATAGATGAGGTGAAGGCTGCGATAATCGACGAACTTGGGAATTTTGCTCTTTAACTGTTGCTTTTATAGGAGAATTATATGCCGGAAATAAGCAGATTCTATGGAATTGTAATTAAAATGTTATATAACGATGATGATAAACACCATAAACCGCATGTTCATGTATATTATGGTGAATATAAAGCATCTGTTGGCCTTGATGGAGAACTTTTAGAGGGCAGTTTACCAACAAGGCAATATAGGATGGTTTCGGGTTGGATGGCACTTCATGAAGATGAATTGTATAAAGCATGGAACAATGCAGTAAGACAGATGAGCTTTGAAAAGATAGAACCGTTGAATTGACAGGAGGAATATTGTGTTTGAACTTAACGGAGTGGTATATGCAGGCACCTCGATGGATTCGGTTGAGGTAAGCAAAGTAAAGCCTCTGGATGATATGATCATGCTGATCACATTCACATCCGGGGAGACCAGGCTGTTTGATACTTCTGTTTTGAACGGCCCTGTATTTGAAAAGTTGAAAAATAAGGATGTTTTTATGAATCCAAAAATAGAATTTGGTGTTGTGACATGGGATAACGGCAGCATAGACTGTTCTCCTGAGTTTATGCTGGAGCATAGTTACGAGTACAGGTTGATTTCGTGAACATTATGAATGTTAAACTGGCTGAAAGCGCGGGCTTTTGCTACGGTGTAGAGAGAGCTGTCAATGCTGTCTGCGCCGAGATCGCGAAGGGTTCCGCCGGAATATATACATATGGACCGATAGTACATAATGATGCCGTGGTACGGTCTCTTGCGGATAAAGGGGTCAAAGTTATCAAGAACTTTGCTGAGCTTAAGAGTCTGGCTGAGAGCGGTGAGCTTGACGGAGCAACGGTTATTATCAGGGCTCACGGTGTAGGAAAGGATGTAACAGATCTCCTTACCCGCAACGGGCAGCCGGAGCTTAGCGAAGCCGGCATTGGCAGAAAAGGGATAAATGTTGTCGACGCGACCTGCCCGTTCGTGAAGAAGATCCACAAGACGGTCGTTGAGCACTATCGTGCCGGGGAGGGAATCTTGGTTACGGGCTCCGCCGAGCATCCTGAAGTTATAGGTATTCTCGGACAGATAAATAACGATGCTGTTGTTTTGGAAAGCGTTTCGGATGCGGAGCAGATCATTCCGGACAATGACCGGAGATACTGTTTAGTTTCACAGACGACGTTTAATGTACAAAAATTTAAAGATATTGTTGATATTTTACAAAAAAAGTTATATGATGTGAATATTGTTGATACTATTTGCAATGCTACACAACTAAGACAGAAGGAAGCATTGGCTCTGAGCCGCGAGTGTGATGCCATGATAGTTATAGGGGGAAGGCATTCCTCAAACACTCAGAAGCTGTATGATATTTGTTCTAAGGAATGTAGTATGACCTATTTAATAGAGTCTTTACAAGACTTTACAGAGAAACCCGATAGTTCCGTGCGTTGCGTTGGTATTACTGCAGGGGCATCGACCCCAAAAACCATAATTCAGGAGGTCCTAAAATATGTCAGAGATGAGTTTTGAAGATATGCTTAAAGATTCTTTCAAAACAATAAGAACAGGAGAGGTGGTTACAGGTAAGGTAATCGACGTAAAGCCGGAGCACATCATACTTAATATCGGTTATAAGTCAGATGGTATTATTAGCAGAAGCGACTATTCAGCAGATAACTCTCTTGATCTTACAACAGTAGTCAAGATCGATGATGAGCTTGAGGCAAAGGTAAGAAAGGTAAACGATGGCGAGGGTCTTGTAGTTCTCAGCCACAGAGACATTCTTACAGAGAAGAACAATCAGAAGATCCAGGAGGCTTTCGACAACAAGGAAGTTCTTACAGGTACAGTTGAGAGAGCTGTCAATGGCGGCCTTTCAGTTGTTTATGACGGCGTTAAGCTTTTCGTTCCTGCAAGCCTTGTATCAGATACCTTTGAGAGAGATCTTACAAAGTATGTTGGTCAGGATATCGACTTCATTATCACAGAGTTCAACCCCCAGAAGCACAGGATCATCGGTGACCGCAAGCGCATTATTTCAGAGCAGAAGGCAGCAGCCAAGAAGGCACTCCTTGAGAGCATCAAGGAAGGCGATGTTATCGACGGAACAGTTAAGAATGTTACTGATTTCGGCGCATTCATCGATCTTGGCGGAGCAGACGGACTTCTTCATATCTCAGAGATGGGATGGGGCAGAACAGAGAGCCCGAAGAAGGCATTCAAGTCAGGCGATACTATCAGAGTTATGATCAAGAGCATCAGCGAAGAAGGCAAGATCGCTCTTACACGCAAGTTCCCTGATGAGAACCCATGGGTACTCGCTCTTACAAAGTATGCAGTTGGCAATGTTGTTGAGGGTAAGGTAGCAAGACTTGCTGACTTCGGTGCATTCATCAATCTTGAGCAGGGCATCGATGCACTTCTTCATGTTTCTCAGATCTCTACTGAGAGGATCGAGAAGCCTGCAGATGTTCTTAAGGTTGGCGATGTTATCAAGGCTAAGGTAACAGATCTTGATGCAGAGGCTAAGAAGATCTCACTTTCAGTCAAGGCTCTTCTCAATGCAGAGGCAAAGAAGGAGAAGGAAGCTGACGGCGAGGTAGCTGATGTTTACACAGATGCTGAGGCTGAGACTGAGGAGAAGACAGAGGAGTAATATAACTTCTGTTTCCGATAACAGATCATAGAATTAATTGGCTGTCGCTTTTGCGGCAGCCTTTTTAGGTATAATGAGCAAGTGCATTTACAAGGAGC
Organism: Eubacteriales bacterium; assembly: GCA_030531385.1. Taxonomy (GTDB): domain Bacteria; phylum Bacillota; class Clostridia; order Lachnospirales; family Lachnospiraceae; genus Avilachnospira. The sequence continues at coordinate 35,346 of JAUNNP010000010.1, read as the reverse complement.
AATGATGGGTAAGGAGATAGAAAGAAAGTGGATGCTGGCTTCAGCAGGAGCGGTGCCGTCATTTGTATATGATCATCCCTCGCATGAGATAGTGCAGGGTTATCTTTGCATAGATCCGGTGGTACGCGTCCGCCGTGATGCCGATGAGTATTATCTCACCTACAAGGGCCGCGGAGCTGTTGAGAGGGAGGAGTACAACCTGCCTTTGACCGGGGAAGCCTGTGAGAGACTGCTTGCTAAGTGCGACGGCATTATTATAAGGAAGACGAGATACTATGTTCCTCTTGATGAATGCGCTGAGGCTTCCGGCCGTAATGCAGCATCAGCTGAAAGCAGAAGTACAGCCGGGCGGGATGCCGCATACATGGCCGAGGTAGACATTTTCAGCGGCTACTATGAGGGACGGGTCTATGTCGAAGTCGAGTTTGAGACTGCGGAAGCTGCGGCTGCGTTCGTTGCTCCGGCATGGTTCGGCGAGGAGGTCACAGGACTCCCCGGCTTTTCCAATGCGGCACTTGCATTCGGCGGGGCGTGATAAAAGGAAACGCAGGCCTTTAGAGAGTCTATGGGTGCCAATGAGGGCCCATGAGCAGCCTTAATTAAGGTAAATATTGTGACAATAATCAGTTGATATGTGTTATATTTGTATAGGAAGAACAGAACGGTACTGAAAGACTTAAAAGGTCTTTAGTCCGCTAATTAAAGCATAACATTATCAGGAGGTAATTATGGCAGGAAGAGTTATATTGAACGGCACATCTTATCATGGCAAGGGCTGCGTTAAGGAGATCGCAGGCGAGGTACAGGCACGCGGCTTTAAGAAGGCTTTCGTTGTATCAGGACCTACGATCTACAAGCACGGCGTTACAGCTAAGGTAACCGATGTTCTTGATTCTATCAGCATTCCTTATGAAGTATTTACTGATCTTAAGGAGAACCCGACAATTGAGAATGTTCAGGCCGGTGTTGCTGCATATAAGGCATCAGGCGCTGACTTCATAATCGCAGTAGGCGGCGGTTCACCTATGGACACATCCAAGGCGATCGGCATCATTATCAACAACCCTGAGTATGCTGATGTAAGAAGCCTTGAGGGCGTTGCTCCCACAAAGAATCCATGCGTTCCGATCATCGCAGTTCCTACTACAGCCGGAACAGCAGCAGAGGTCACTATCAACTATGTAATCACCGATGTTGAGAAGAAGAGAAAGTTCGTATGTGTTGACGTTCATGATATTCCGATCGTTGCTGTAGTTGACCCGGATATGATGGCTTCAATGCCTAAGGGACTTACAGCTTCTACAGGTATGGATGCTCTTACACATGCTATCGAGGGCTATATCACAAAGGCTGCATGGGAGATCCCGGATATGTTCCATCTTAAGGCTATCGAGCTCATCTCAAAGAGCCTTCGCGGTGCTGTTGACAACACACCTGAGGGAAGAGAGGGCATGGCTCTCGGCCAGTACATCGCAGGCATGGGCTTCTCAAATGTAGGACTCGGCATCGTTCACTCAATGGCTCACGCACTCGGCGCTGTTTATGACACACCGCACGGAGTTGCAAACGCTATCCTTCTTCCTACCATCATGGCTTACAATGCTGACGCAACAGGCGAGAAGTACAGAGACATCGCAAAGGCTATGGGCGTTGAGGGTACAGAGAAGATGACTCAGGAAGAGTACCGCAAGGCTGCAGTTGACGCAGTTGCAAAGCTTGCCGAGGATGTTGGAATTCCTAAGGACCTCAAGGAGATCGTAAAGGAAGAGGACATCGACTTCCTTTCAGAGTCAGCATTTGCAGACGCATGCGCGCCGGGCAACCCGAAGGATGCTTCACTTGACGACATCAAGGCACTCTACAGAAGCCTCCTTTGATCTGCGCGTGGCAGACGCCTGGTTTAATATGAAATGATCTAATGCCGCATCATAATTGGTGCGGCAATTTCTATTCCGCCGGAAATGCTGCGGCCATGCCCATGTATCAAAGTCCATGCACTTTATACCTTGAAAAAGTGCCGCAATTGTGCTAGAATTCGGATTTGACTATGATGATAAAGGGGTATAATATGCCCCCGAGTAACAGCATGCAGAGAATATATTAAGTTTAGGAGACATAGAGCATGAGCGTAAAAGTTGAAACACTCGAGAAAAACATGGCAAAACTCACAGTAGAGGTATCTGCAGGTGAGCTTACTAATGCGATGGAGATCGCGTACAAGAAGAACAAGAACAGATTCAACATCCCGGGCTTCAGAAAGGGCAAAGTACCTATGGCTATGGTAGAGAAGATGTATGGTCCTCAGGTATTTTATGAGGATGCCATCAACACTATTCTTGACTACAGCTATCCTGACGCTGTCAAGGAGTCAGAACTTGAGGTAGTAAGCCGTCCTGAGATCGAAGTAGTTACTATCGAGAAGGGTCAGCCATTCGTATACACAGCAACAGTTGCTACTAAGCCTCCTGTAGAGCTTGGACAGTATAAGGGCGTTGAGGCAGAGAAGGCCGCGACAACAGTTTCAGCTAAAGAGGTAAATGCTGAACTCGATCGTATCAGAGAGCAGAATGCACGCATCATCACCGTTGAGGATCCTGAGTACATCATCAAGGATGGAGATATCGTAAACATCGACTTCGACGGATCTGTTGACGGAGTTGCATTTGAAGGCGGCAAGGGCGAGAACTATCCTCTTACCATCGGTTCACACAGCTTCATCGCAGGCTTCGAGGAGCAGCTCATCGGACATAAGTCAGGTGACAATGTTGATGTCAATGTTACCTTCCCGACACCTTACGCAGCTAAGGAGCTTGAGGGCAAGGCAGCTTTATTCAAGGTAGTTATCCACGACATCAAGGAAAAGCAGCTTCCTGAGCTTGATGACGACTTCGCGTCAGAGGTTTCTGAGTTCGATACACTTAAGGAGTACAAGGCTTCTGTTAAGGATGACCTTAAGGCAAGAAAAGAAAAGAGCGCAGCTCAGCAGAATGAGGCGAATGTCGTAAAGGCAGTAGTTGCCAATGCCAAGGTCGAGATCCCTGAGGCTATGCTTAAGACAAATGTTGAGAACACTATCGCTGACTATGAGAGCAGCATGAACCAGCAGGGCATCAAGCTCGAGCAGTATCTCTCATACCTTGGACAGTCTATTGATGAGTTCAAGAAGTCATTGGAGCCTCAGGCTGAGGAGCAGATCAAGACATCGCTTGTAATCGAAGCTATCATGAAGGCTGAGAATATCACAGCTACAGATGAGCAGATCGATGCAAGGATCGATGAGATGGCAGAGCAGTACAAGATGGAAGCTTCCAAGATCAGAGAGATCATCGGAGAGCCTCAGCTTAAGACTATCAGAAGTGACATCAGCATGCAGAACACAGTAGATATGCTCGTTGCTTCAGCTGTTCTTACGGATGCCAAGAAGTCTTCAAAGAAGGATGACGCAGCAGACGAGGAAGAAGAGAAGACAGAGGAATAATCAGAAATGCCATATTCTATACCATATGTCATTGAGCAGACCTCAAGAGGCGAGCGCTCATATGACATCTATTCAAGATTATTAAAGGACAGGATCATCTTTCTTGGCGAAGAGGTAAATGAGGTCAGCGCTTCACTCGTTGTTGCGCAGCTTCTTTTCCTTGAGTCAGAGGATCCCAATAAGGATGTTCATCTTTACATCAACAGCCCGGGCGGAGTCATCACGGCAGGTATGGCGATCTATGATACCATGCAGTACATAAAGTGTGATGTATCCACCATCTGCATTGGCATGGCTGCAAGCATGGGAGCCTTCCTCCTTGCGGGCGGCGCAAAGGGCAAGCGTTTTGCTCTTCCGAACTCAGAGGTAATGATCCATCAGCCTTCAGGCGGAGCACAGGGACAGGCAACAGAGATCCAGATCACAGCTGAGTGGATCCTCCGCACTAAGAAGAAGATGAATGAGATCCTTGCAGCAAATACAGGAAATACAGTTGAAAAGATAGCCGCAGACACAGAGCGTGATCATTGGATGACAGCTCAGGAAGCACTTGATTACGGTATCATTGACAGCATTATTGATAATCACTAAGGAGATATGATCAAATGGCCGGAAAAACACCGGATAAAATCAGATGCAGCTTTTGCGGAAAGTCAAGAGCCCAGGTCCAGAGACTTATTGCGGGCTCAAACAACACCTACATCTGTGACGAATGTATAGAGCTTTGCAACGAGATCCTTCTCGAGGAGATGAACAACGGAACTATCCAGAGGTCTACAGCATTAAGCAATCTTAAGCTTCAGAAGCCAAAGGAGATCAAGGAATTCCTCGATGAGTATGTCATCGGACAGGATGATGCCAAAAAGTTGCTTTCAGTAGCGGTTTATAACCACTATAAGCGCATCATGGGCGACGTTTCCGAGATCGATGTCCAGAAGAGCAACATCCTTATGATAGGACCGACAGGTTCAGGTAAGACTTATCTTGCGCAGAGCCTCGCAAAGATGCTCGGAGTACCTTTTGCGATCGCTGACGCGACTTCACTTACCGAAGCAGGCTATGTCGGCGAGGATGTCGAGAATATTCTTTTAAAGCTTATCCAGGCAGCCGACTATGACATTGAGAAGGCTGAGATCGGTATCATTTACATCGATGAGATCGATAAGATAACCAAGAAGTCTGAGAATGTCTCCATCACCAGGGATGTATCGGGTGAGGGCGTTCAGCAGGCACTGCTCAAGATAATCGAGGGTACAGTGGCTTCAGTTCCTCCGCAGGGCGGAAGAAAGCATCCTCATCAGGAAATGATGAGTATAGACACTACAAATATACTCTTTATCTGCGGAGGTGCGTTTGACGGTCTTGAGAAGATAATCAGCCAGAGAGTTTCAACAGGCGGCATCGGCTTTGGAGCTGAGCTTGCCAATAAGGCAGAAGAGAATTTTGACGACCTTGTGGCACAGGTTGAGCCGGAAGACCTTACCAAGTTCGGTCTTATTCCTGAGTTTATAGGACGTGTGCCGATCAAGGTGCCGCTCCAGTCTCTCGATGCAGAGGCTCTGGTGCGCATCTTAAAGGAGCCAAGAAATGCTCTTACCAAGCAGTACATGAAGCTTTTTGATATCGATGGAGTTAAGCTTACCTTTACCGACGACGCGCTTGCCGCTGTAGCTGAGAAGGCTGTAACCAAGAAGACCGGAGCCAGAGGCTTAAGGAGTATTCTTGAGGCTGTGCTTCTTGATATCATGTATGAGATCCCATCGGATCCGAGCATTGAGTCGGTGACAGTCACAAAGGAATGCGTTGATTCCAATGCTGCACCGCAGATCACCTACAGGGAAAATGTGGTCAAGGGAAACAGCAGCGCTGTTGACAGAATCGATACGATAGAGTTCGAAACTCTTGCGGGGCAGGGTTCATAAATGAGTGAATCATCTAAAAAGATATTAAAGGCAGAGCTGGAAACAGTCTGCGGAATAACCAGCAAATTTCCGGAACACATCATTCCGGAATTTGCATTTGCGGGAAAATCAAATGTAGGCAAGTCCAGCCTTATCAATGCTCTCATGCAGAGGAAATCGCTTGCCAGGACCTCGGCCTCTCCCGGAAAGACCCAGACCATCAATTATTACAATGTAAATGATGAGTACTATTTTGTGGACCTCCCGGGTTACGGCTATACCAAGGTATCGGAATCGGTCAAGGCCGAATGGGGCAGGATGGTCGAGCGGTATTTAAAGAAGAGCCGCATGCTGAAGGCGGTATTCCTGCTTGTGGATATAAGACATAAGCCCACCGAGGATGATAAGCTGATGTTTACCTGGATAAGGTCACAGGGCTTTGAGCCGGTGGTCATAGCGACCAAGTCCGATAAGCTTGGAAAAAATGATAAGCCCAAGGCTCTCAAATTGATCAGGGAGACCTTGAAATTAACGGAAAATGATATCCTTATCCCGTTCTCTTCTGAAACGAAGGATGGAAGAGAGGACATATATAAATTTCTGGATAAGGCTTGTGAAAATGATGCTTGACAAATGCAGATGAAATCTGTATACTCACAATGTTGTTTTTTGAGAATAAAGGAGGTGTAGACATGTCAATCTGCCCAAAAAATAGATCATCCAGAGCCAGAAGAGATTCAAGAAGAGCTAACTGGAAAATGAGCGCAACAAATCTTGTAAAGTGCAGTAAGTGCGGAGCACTTGTTATGCCTCACAGAGTATGCAAGGCATGCGGTTCTTACAACAAGCGCGAGATCGTAAAGATTGAAGCTTAATATTTGATTTAAGTTTGTAAGGCTTTCGGCGGTTCGTCGGAAGCCTTTCCTAATTATGAGGAAAAATGTCATGATCACCATAGCGTTAGATGTGATGGGCGGTGACTACTGCCCGGATTCAAATATAGAGGGAGCGCTTGACGCGCTGAAGGAGGATAAGGAACTTAAGCTCCTGCTTGTCGGACCGTCAGATCTGATATCGGAAAAGATATCGGACTGGGACCCTGAATTAAAGGAAAGAGCTGAGATACTTAATGCGACTGAGGTCATTTCTCCTGAAGAATCCCCTGTTTTTGCTGTGAGAAAGAAAAAAGATTCAACACTTGTTGTGGGTTCACGTGCTGTAAAGGAAGGAAGGGCAGAGGCTCTTGTTTCCGCAGGCTCCACGGGAGCTGTTCTTGGCAGCGGACAGCTTGTTGTAGGCCGTCTTCCGGGCGTCTTAAGACCCCCTCTTGCCAGCCTTATCCCAACAAAGAAGGGCTTTAAGCTTTTTCTTGACATGGGAGCCAATGTTGATGCCAAGCCGGAATGGCTCCTTCAGTTTGCCATGATGGGAACCATCTATATGCAGCAGGTGTGTCACCTTGAGGCGCCTCAAGTAAAGCTTGTTAATCTCGGCACAGAAGAGGAAAAGGGCAATGCTCTTACCAAGGGAGCGAACGAGCTGCTAAAAGCTGCTGAAGGCATTAATTATCAGGGTTATATAGAGAGTCGTGATGTAATTATGGGTGAAGCTGACGTCATCGTTGCCGATGCTTTTACCGGAAATGCCATCCTCAAAACAATGGAGGGGACAGTTGACTTTGTTATGGGCTCTGTTAAAGAGGTACTTAAGAGCTCGCTCAAAACAAAGCTTGCCGCTATGCTTATAATGAAACCGCTTAAGGCAAAGCTTAAGGAGTACAGCGCTTCTGAGCAGGGCGGAGCGATGCTTCTCGGACTTAACGGACTTGTAATGAAGTGTCACGGAAATGCTTCAGGAAAAGATATAAGAGTCGCACTCATTAAGAGCGCCCAGTTTGCGCGTGAAAATGTGTGCGGAGTTATGAGGGAAGCATTTAAAGAGGACAAAGAGCAATAATTGTTCAATATCCGTATTGAAAAAAGAGTTTCTATAGTGTATATAAAGATTAAGAGACGAAAAACAAATAACAGATAACGATAAAGCAAAATTAGTATTTTTATAAATGATTTTCGGCTCTTAAAATCTTGTGTGTATGAAAAAGGGAAATCAATATGGAATTCGAAAAATTTGCTGCTATTATTGCTGAACAATTATCGGTCGATCCAGAAGATATAACTATGGACACATCCTTTGCCGATGATCTCGGAACTGATTCACTTGACCTTGTAGAGGTCGTTGTTGCCCTTGAGGATGAGCTTGGCATTACAGTCGAGGATGACGAACTTGCCGAGATCCAGACAGTCGGAGATGCTTACGAGCTTATCAGGGCTAATCTTTAATAGATTTTGGTATTTTAATGAATAGGGATCTTGATAAATTCCAAAGAATTATCGGATATAAGTTTAATAACTGCGGAGTCTTAAAGCAGGCCTTCATTCATCCGTCTTACAGCGGCGAGATGAATATGAAAAGGTACGAGAGCAACCAGAGGCTTGAGTTCCTCGGTGATGCTGTACTTGAATTAGCTGTATCAGATTATTTATATAAGGTACATCCTATGGTTGAAGAGGGAGAGCTTACAAGAAAGCGCTCCTCTCTTGTTTTTGAAGCGGCTTTGGATAAATGCGCAAGGGCCATTGATCTCGGAGACTTTCTGTATCTGGGAAAGGGCGAGGATGCGGGAGCCGGCCGCGAAAAGCCATCTATACTTTCAGATGCCTTTGAGGCTGTGATAGGTGCTATATATGTTGACGGAGGCTATGCTCCGGCAGAAAAATTTATAAGCACCTTTATCATTGAAAAAATAGATGAAATGAGCCTCCTTCGGGATGGAAAAAGCCTTATCCAGAGGTATGTGCAGGAAAGACCCGATTCCACGCTCGAGTATGTTGTGGATGAAGTGGGACAGCCCGGTGATGCCGAGAGATTTAAGGCGCAGCTTTATATAAATGGAAAGCTTGTATCTGAGGGAAAGGGGCAGTCGAAGAAGACAGCTGAGCAGAATGCGGCAATAGCTGCCTGCAGAAAGCTTGATGTAAAATAAGTTCTAATGTATTTAAAAAGTATTGAAATCCAGGGTTTTAAATCTTTTGCACATAAGACCCTGCTTAATTTTAACAAAGGCGTTACAGGAATCGTAGGTCCGAACGGATCCGGCAAATCCAATATTTCCGATGCGGTCCGCTGGGTGCTCGGAGAACAAAAGGCCAAGCAGCTAAGAGGCGCTGCCATGCAGGACGTCATTTTCGCGGGAACTGAGTTGAGAAAGGCTCAGGGCTTTGCCTATGTCTCAATTACGCTTGATAACTCTGATCACACTCTGCCTGTTGATTATATCGAGGTCACCGTCTCAAGAAAGCTCTTCAGGAGCGGTGAATCGGATTATATGATCAATGGGCAGAGTGTTCGTCTTAAGGATGTGCAGGAGCTTTTCTATGATACCGGTATAGGTAAGGAAGGCTATTCCATCATTGGACAGGGTCAGGTCGATGCTATCATTAACGGACGTCCGCAGGACAGACGAGGCCTTTTCGATGAGGCAGCCGGCATAGTAAAATTCAAAAAGAGAAAACTCTCTGCTGTAAAGCGTCTCGAGAGCGAGCGTGAAAATCTTATCAGGATCACCGATATCCTAAGCGAACTCGAAAAGCGTTTGAGACCGCTTGAGCGCCAGTCGGAAACTGCCAGGACTTATCTTAAGCTTCGCGACGAGCAGAAGATCCTTGATCTCAATCTCTTTATAAGACAGACCGAATCGCTTTTAAATGATCTTCGGAAGTCAAAGGACAATCTCAGTATAGTAAAGGCTTCACTTGAAGAGAGCGAGGCTGAGAATGCTGAGCTTAAGGAGACAGGCTCGGGGATCACAGAGGAGATAAATGCTCTCGACAGCTTTATAGAAGAAAAGAGAAGCGAACAGTCAAAGGGTCAGCTGCTCAAGGAAAATTTAAGCGGCCAGATCAGTGTAAGTGAAGCTGAAATTAAGTCAGATAAGGATTCTATAGAGCGCCTTTTAAAGCAGGCGGAAAAGCTCGAGGCAGAGATAGCGGAGACAAAAAGAACAGCCCTTAATTATCTTCGTTCCATAGCGGAGCTTGATAAGTCCATTGATCTCATCGAGGATGATATTGAGGACGAAGGCATAGACTTCACAGACATTGCCGTATTAAAATCTAACATTTCCGCCATGAAAAAGAAGCTGGACGCGGCAGGAATAAAAGAGGCGGGCGCAGAAAAAAGCGGCGTCGGCATTTCCGGCGATAATACGGAAAGCGAAGCAAAGGACGGACAGCCGGACGCAGGTGCGAATGCCAAAGGTCCGGGAGACAGTGCGGAAGCAGAAAGCACAAAGGCCGATGAGGATGACGAGGAATTCAGCTTTAAGCTTCCCGACTGGATGAAGTCGATAAAAAATAAAAAGGACGATCTCGCGGAGATCAGCGAGAAGGCGGAGCGCACCAACGAATGGCTCAATAAGGCCACGGATGAGTACAACGTCCTTACGAAGGAGATAAAGTCTCTCGAGAATAACCTTTCTGAAATACAGAATAGGGAAGCCGCTGTAAATGCCAGGCTCGAAAGTGTCAGAAATATAGCGGAACGCTATGAGGGCTACGGTGAAAGTGTCAGAGCGGTAATGCGCGAAAAGAACCGTCTTGGCGGAATAAGAGGCGTTGTGGCTGATCTCATAAGGACCGGCAAGGATTATGAAACAGCGGTAGAGACAGCGCTCGGCGGACGTATACAAAATATCGTTACCGACAGCGAGAAGAATGCCAAAAACGGAATTGAGTTCCTGAAGAGGACAAGGCAGGGCCGCGCGACCTTCCTTCCGCTTGATTCCATAAGATTCAGGGAGCAGATGGAGCTTAAGGGCGCAAGGCATGAGCATGGAGCCATCGGGCTTGCAAGCGAGCTTGTCGAGGCTGCACCTGAGTATGAGGAGCTTAAGCAGTACCTGCTTGGCTCGTACCTTGTTGTCGACAATATCGACAATGCTCTTATAATAGCGAGAAAGTATAAGCATTCGATACGTATAGTAACGCTCGAGGGTGAGCTGCTTTCTCCGGGCGGTTCCATTTCCGGAGGCGCCTTTAAGAACAATTCGAAGCTCATGGGCAGAAACCGTGAGATAGGTGAGCTTGAGCAGAGCCTTGCCGGTATAAGGAAACAGGCTGCCGCGGCAAAGGATAAGATAAATAAGCAGGAAAGGCTTATTCTGGATAAGTCAGGCGAGATAGATGAGCTTACCGAGAGCCTGAATTCCATAAATGAAGAAAAGAATCAGCTGAGCTTCGGCATTTCATCTGATATGAAGGTGCAGTTCAGCGGTCTCAGACAGAAGATCGAATTTGTCGGAGAGAACATTGACCGTGTTATAGGTGAGCTGAGCTCAAAGCAGACCGAGCTTTTAAATGCTGACAATGAAAGGTCTGAGTGCGAGAAGCGGGTTTCTGATGCCGAGAAGTATATCAGCGACAGAAAAGACGATATAGAGCATATCGAAAAGGAGCTTTCCGGAGTATCGGAGATTATTGATAAAAAGCTCGCTGAGAAGGAAGAGCTGCAGAAGCGCCAGTCAGGATATTCAGAGAGAAAGGAAGAGCTTGCGGCATCGATACTTGAGCTTCAGAAGGATGTTATCCGTCTTGAAAACCAGGTCGAAAAGCAGCAGCAGAGGCTCGATGATGAAACTGAGTATATCTGGAACGAATATGAGCTCTCGTTAAGCAGTGCGCAGGGGTATCTCGATGAGTCGCTTGGCAGCACCCCGGCTATAAGGAGCCGTCTTGCTTCGGTAAAATCAGATATCAAAAACCTTGGCCCTGTCAATGTGCAGGCCATAGAGGAGTACAAGGAGGTCTCAGAGAGGTATACCTTCATGAAGACGCAGTATGATGATATTGCGGCATCAGAGGAATCCATACTTAAGATCATAGAAGAGCTTGATGAGGGAATGCGCCGTCAGTTTGACGAGCAGTTCGGAATAATAAAGGAGCAGTTTAAAAAGGTCTTCAGAGAGCTCTTTGGAGGCGGTGAGGCGGATCTTTCGCTGGTATATGATCAGGACTCCGATGAACCGGAGGATGAGCTTGAAGCGGGTATCGCCATCACGGTACAGCCGCCGGGAAAGAAGCTCCAGAATATCATGCAGCTTTCCGGAGGAGAGAAGGCTCTTTCGGCAATAGCATTGCTCTTTGCCATTCAGAACCTCAAGCCGTCTCCGTTCTGCCTGCTTGATGAGATCGAGGCAGCGCTTGATGACTCGAATGTAAGCCGTTTCGCAAACTATCTGCATAAGCTTACCGAGCGTACCCAGTTTATTGTTATTACACACAGAAGAGGAACGATGGAGGCCTCAGACAGACTGTACGGTGTCACCATGCAGGAAAAGGGCATCTCAAAGCTCGTGTCTGTTGACCTTGTTTCAGATCAGCTCAGTTAAAGGAAAATACGATGGGATTTTTTGACAGATTAAGACAGGGACTTGAAAAAACAAGAAATAACATTGCCGGCGGACTTGATGCGGTATTCGGAGATTATTCCGAGGTAGATGAGGATTTTTTCGATGACCTTGAGGAAGTGCTTATCATGGCAGATGTAGGTGTAAATGCTTCCGACAAGATCATTTCCGAAATGAAGGAAAGGATCCGCACCGAGCGTATAAAGGACCGCGACGGTGTAAAGAAGGCACTCATAGCCACGCTTTCCGACCAGCTGAAAAATTCCGATGATACCTTTGATATCGATATAAACAATGAAAAGGCCGTTATCCTCGTTATCGGAGTAAACGGAGTCGGAAAGACCACCTCCATCGGAAAGCTTGCCATGAACTTTAAAAGCCAGGGCAAAAAGGTCATCCTTGCCGCGGCCGATACCTTCAGGGCGGCAGCCAGGGAGCAGCTTGAGATCTGGGCTGAGCGCGTAGACTGCGATATCATAGCACATGAGGAGGGCGCAGATCCGGCAGCGGTAGTATATGATGCCGTAGATGCCTTTAACGGGCGCAAGGCAGATATACTTATCTGCGATACCGCGGGGCGTCTCCACAATAAGAAAAATCTCATGGAGGAGCTCGCGAAGATAAACCGTATCTTTGATAAAAAGCTCCCTGATGTCAAAAAGGAAGTCCTTCTTGTGCTTGATGCCACCACAGGCCAGAACGCGATCTCGCAGGTCCGCGAATTCAAGAGCTTCTGCGAGCCTACCGGTATCATTCTCACAAAGATGGACGGCTCAGCAAAAGGCGGCATAGTCATTGCCATCTCCAGTGAGTTCGACATTCCGGTGCGCTATATAGGAATTGGCGAGAAGGCAGAGGACCTGCAGAAATTTGACCCGGAGGAGTTTTTGAAGGCAATTTTTTATTGAGATATTGATATAAAGAGGCATTTTATGAACTACAAGTATAAGATACTTACAGACTTTTCGGTCGACATAACACCTGAGTTTGCCGCTGAGAATGACATCGGCTTCATTCCCATGAGCTATACGATAGGTGACGAGGAGTTCAACTGCGACCATGTCGAGACCGAGGAAGAGCGCAGGAGATTTTATAAGGCGCAGAGAGAAGGCGTGCTTACCCACACAGCGCAGAGCTCTATTCAAAGCTGCATAGATACCTTTGAGAAGTATGCTTCACAGGGGATGGACATATTAAGCTTTTCTCTCTCAAGCGGACTTTCCGGCTCCTACAGCTCAGCCTGCCTTGCCGCGTCAGAGGTCATGGAGGATAATCCCGGGGTAAAGATCGTTGTCATTGATTCGCTCTCGGCAACAGGCGGTCTCGGACTTTTGCTCGAGCTTGCGGCAAAGAACCGCGCCGACGGCATGAGTATCGATGAGAATGCTGACTGGCTTAACGCAAATAAGCTCCGTATAATGCACTGGTTCATGGTGGATGACCTTATGTTCCTGCAAAGGGGAGGAAGACTCTCTGTTGCCTCAGCCCTCCTTGGAACAGCCTTCAGCATAAAGCCCATACTTAAGATAGAGGCCGATGGTACGCTCACAAACTTTATAAAAAAGCGCAGCACTAAGCAGGCTATGGCGGAAATCATAAGGCTCTATGATGAAAGCTCATATAAAAATGACGGCGAGATCGTATATGTGATCCATGCGGACGCCATCGAGTGCGCTGAGTATCTGAAGGCCGAGGTGTTAAAGCTCAACCCTGCTGCACAGATCCGTACAGTGCAGCTTTCACCTGTCATAGGCGCCCACACCGGCCCCGGCATGTGCGCAGTCGTAAACTTCTCAAAGCCGGAGTTCGCGCGGGGGTGACACCCTGATGGGGTAAAGAAAAAGTACTTGACACCCTGACAGCATTTACGTATAATAGCGTTCGTTATGGAAAAATTAGTGCGTCAGGGAATGTTATATGATTTATACGGCGAGCTGCTTACCGAACATCAGAGAATGATATACGGTGAGCTCGTCAATGAGGATCTGTCATTGACCGAGATAGCTGAGATCCATGGCATTACCAAGCAGGGAGTCCACGACCTCATAAAGAGGTGCGACAAGACCCTGGAAGGCTATGAGGAAAAGCTTCATCTCCTTGAAAAGAAGCTTGCGGAAGACTGATTTATGGCTTTTGAGAGTTTATCGGATAAATTACAAAATATATTTAAGAACCTTCGCGGCAAAGGCAGGCTGACAGAGGAAGACGTCCATGCGGCGATGAAGGAAGTAAAGCTCGCATTGCTTGAGGCCGATGTCAACTTCAAGGTGGTAAAGCGCTTCGTGAAGGAGACTGAGGCCAAGGCCATAGGAGCTGAGATCTTAAACAGCCTTTCACCTGCCCAGATGGTGGTGAAGATAGTAAGGGAGCAGCTTGTTGAGCTGATGGGCGGTGAGCCTGTACAGCTTGATCTTAAGCCTTCAAACCAGGTCACGGTCATAATGATGGCAGGTCTCCAGGGTGCAGGTAAGACGACCACAGCAGCCAAGCTTGGAGGAAAGCTGAAATCTGCCGGACGAAGAGTGCTTCTTGCAGCAGGTGACGTTTACAGACCTGCTGCCATAAAGCAGCTGGAAGTAAATGCCGAACAGCTCGGACTTGATGTCTTTACCATGGGCATAGATCACAGCCCGGTAGAGATAGCAAAGGGAGCATATAAGCTTGCGCAGGAGAAATCCTTCAGCGTGCTTATCATAGATACAGCAGGACGACTTCACATAGATGAAGATATGATGAAGGAGCTTACCGATATCAAGGCTGCGGTCCCTGTTGATTACACCATGCTCACTGTTGATGCCATGACAGGACAGGATGCTGTCACGGTTGCCCAGGACTTCTCGGATAAGGTCGGAGTAGACGGCCTCATCATCACCAAGCTTGACGGTGATACGAGAGGCGGTGCTGTCATTTCCATAAAAGAGGTGACGGGAAGACCTGTATATTACGCAGGTATGGGCGAAAAGCTTTCCGATCTTCAGGAGTTTTATCCTGAACGTATGGCTTCGCGTATCATCGGTATGGGCGATGTGCTTTCGCTTATCGAGAAGGCCGAGCAGACCGCGGATATCGAGGAGCAGAAGAAGATCAGCGAGAACATGCGTAAGGGCGTGTTCACCTACGATGATTTCATGACCCAGATGAATCAGATGAAGAAGATGGGCGGTATTTCATCGATAATGTCCATGCTGCCGGGCATGAACGGCATAGATCCCGACGCGATCGACCAGTCACAGTTTGACAGGATCGAGGCCATAATAAACAGCATGACAAAGAAGGAGAGAAGCAATCCAAAGCTTATGAATCCTTCAAGGAAGCGCCGCATCGCAAACGGAGCAGGCGTGGATATTTCAGAGGTCAACCGGCTCGTGAAGCAGTTCGAGCAGATGCAGAAGCTTATGAAGCAGATGAACGGAATGCGTAAGCACGGAGGACTGAACAACTTCTTCGGAAAGAATCTTTTCAGGGGAAGAGGAATGTTCTAAGTTAACTAAATGCGTGGTCAAAGCGTGAGCTTAGTCAGCATTTGCAGTATAAAATCAATCATAATTTTACAAAAATAAGGAGAAACAAAAATGTCAGTTAAAATCAGATTAAGAAGACTTGGCGCTAAGAAGAAGCCATTTTACAGAGTTATCGTTGCAGATTCAAGAGCACCTCGTAACGGAAGATTCATCGAGGAGATCGGTTACTATGATCCTAACCAGGAGCCAAGTGTTGTAAAGATCGATGCTGAGGCAGCAAAGAAGTGGCTTGCCAACGGTGCTATTCCGACAGCAACATGTGAGAAGCTTCTTAAGACTGCAGGTATTTCCAAGTAATTGACGGATGCAATCAAAAGAGGTGACTTAATGAAAGAGGTTTTAGAGGCTATCGCGAAGTCACTTGTGGATAATAAGGATGAGGTCGTTGTCACTGAAGAGCGTAAGGATGATGTGATCGTACTTAATCTTAAGGTTGCCCAGTCAGACATGGGAAAGGTTATTGGCAAGTCAGGCAAGGTTGCAAAGTCTATAAGACAGGTATTAAACGCAGCCGCCTCACGTGATAAGCTTAAAGTTATAGTCGATATCGGCTGAGAAATTATGACGACAGATTTAAGAGTTGGAGTTATAACAAAGTCTCATGGAATTAAAGGAGAGGTCAAGGTCTACCCGACCACGGACTCTCCTTTCCGTTTTGATGAGATAACTCATGTGAAGCTGGTACTTCACGGAAAAGAAATAGGCGATTTTAAGATCGGCAGCGTTAAATATTTTAAGGACCAGGTCATCCTGAAGCTTAAAGGCATAGATGACATCAGCGTGGCCGAAAAATATAAGGGCGCCGATCTTTATATTCCGAGAGAAGAGGGCGCGGAGCTTAAAGACGGCGAGTATTATATCGCTGACATCATCGGCATGAAGGTCGTTCTGGATACAGGAGAAACTCTCGGGACCGTAAAGGATGTGCTCGAGACCGGCGCGAATGATGTTTATATCGTTGAGCGTCCGGGCGCCAAGGATGTGATGATCCCTGCGATAAAGCAGTGCATCCTTGACACGGATATTGAAAATGATATTATGACGGTCCATCTTCTTGACGGACTGCTGGATCTTTAACATATGATTACAGTGTCAAAAGTCCGAATCCACAGATAAGCTTGCTTATCTGTGGGTGAGCGACTTTATGACACGCCCCACATGACACACGGAGTGGCGCGTAAGTGCCACGGGAGTGCGGAATGTGGGCAGGGGCGTGGGAGCACGAAGTGCGAAACGACCCGTAATCTTACTTTTAACACCTGAACAATATATGAATTTTTATGTTATGACCCTGTTTCCGCAGATGGTTTTGGATGCGCTTTCCCAGAGCATAACCGGAAGGGCGATCGCGAAGGGGCTGATAGGTGTCGAGGCCATCGATATCAGGGATTATACAACTGAAAAGCACGGCAAGACGGACGATTATCCATACGGCGGCGGCGCGGGCATGGTCATGCAGGTGCAGCCGGTGTATGACTGCTATAAGGCGGTCATGGAGAAGATCGGGGCGGAGCACCCGGCAGCTCCGGAACCGGGGCAGGTGCAGGCGTCTGCGGAGAATGCCGGCGCCGCAAAGCGTCCGCGTGTCCTTTATATGTCACCGCAGGGACGGACCTTTGACCAGAGCTTCGCGAGGGAGCTTGCAAATGAAGAAGAGCTTATATTCCTCTGCGGTCATTACGAGGGCATAGATGAGCGCGCTTTGGAGCTCCTTAAGGTCGAAGAGGTATCGCTGGGAGATTTCGTGCTCACGGGAGGCGAGCTGCCTGCCATAACCATGATCGACTGCATATCCCGTCTGATCCCCGGAGTCCTCGGAGGGAGTGACTCTGCCGAGATCGAGTCCTTCCATGATAATCTTCTGGAATATCCGCAGTACTCAAGACCTGAGGAGTTTATGGGACTTAAGGTCCCTGAAATACTTCTTTCCGGTCATCATGCGAATGTAGACAAGTGGCGCAGAGAGCAGTCTATAATCAGGACTCTGAATAAGCGCCCCGATCTGATAGAAAAAGCGGTCCTTAATAAGAAAGAAAAAAAGTTTCTTGACGGGCTGCTTGAACAAAAGAAAATTCAATAATAAACATTCCGGGACAGCATTGAAAATTATTTTCATAAATGCTACACTTATGAATGAAGTCGGGGCAAAGGCTTTTCTTAGCAAAGGCTTTTGGACCCGGCTTAATTTTTTAAATGATTTTGTAAGGATGGGGCATTTATGAATAAAGAGAAATTTCAGGAAACTCATCAGTGGGTAAAGGATGAGCTTGAAAGAACAGTCGATTTCTGGCTTAAGTATGGTATCGACCGCGAAAACGGCGGAGTATATACCTGCCTTGACAGGACAGGAAAGATATTTGCAACAGATAAGAGTGTCTGGATGCAGGGACGCTGCGGATGGATATTTGCTTTCCTTTGCACAAATTACGGCATAAAGGATGAGTGGCTTGAGGCGAGCAGGAGCTGCCTTGATTTTCTTGAGGAGCACTGCAGGAATAAGGATGCTGAGGGCAGGCTTTATTTTACGGTTACAGGAGACGGAAAGCCGCTTCGTCAGAGACGCTATTGTCATTCTGAGAACTTTTACTGCATCGCCAATGCCGAGTACTATTCACTTACCGGTGAAAAGGAGAGGATAGAGCGCGCACGCTGGGCTTATGATATGGTTTATAAGCTCAACAACGGACTTATCAAGGATCCTACAGGCATGGGACCAAAGACCATTCCTGAGACAAGGACCGGAAGGGCCTTCGGAGATCCGATGATCTATCTTAATGTCACCAACATCATGCGCCGCTGCGATCCGGAAAATAAGGAGCTTTACGATGCGCGCGCAAAGGAGTGCATTCAGAAGATAATAGACTATCATTATAAGCCTGAGCTTAAATGCGTCCTCGAGACGGTCGGAATGAACGGTGAGCTTCAGACAGATACGGTAGCAGGCCGCGTAGTAAATCCGGGACATGATATCGAGGGCAGCTGGTTCATCGAGGACGAGGCGAATTATGAGGGCAATGAGGAGCTTAAGGCCATTGCAAGAAATATTTATTCAAATGCCATAAACGCGGGCTGGGATGAAAAATACGGCGGACTCCTTTACTTTATAGATGCTCTCGGCTGCCCTCCGGAGGCTTATGAGCATGACATGAAGCTCTGGTGGCCTCATAACGAGATACTTATTGCCTCGCTCATGTTCTACAGGGACACTGAAGACGAGACCTATCTTGACTGGTTCTATAAGGATGTGGATTATATTAAGGAGCATTTCGCAGATCCTGAGTATGGTGAGTGGTATGGCTATTTAAGAAGAGAGGGCCTTCCGACAGAGCCGCCGTGCAAGGGAAGCACCTTCAAGGGACCGTTCCACGTTCCGCGCAGCCTTATCTATGCAGATAAGATGATGGACGAGATTGAGAAAACAATGTAGCACACCGATCGAAAGCGCGGCAGCATCGATCGAAGCGCAGCAATCGAAGCGCGGCAGCATTCAAAGAGGAATGGAGAAAGACATGTCTGAACAGGATAATAATATTTTTGCAAAAATCAGCAGCGAATATTTTCGCTTTACAGCTTCAGAAAAAAAGACTGCAGACTATGTATTGTCACATAAAACCGATATTCAGTA
Organism: Eubacteriales bacterium; assembly: GCA_030531385.1. Taxonomy (GTDB): domain Bacteria; phylum Bacillota; class Clostridia; order Lachnospirales; family Lachnospiraceae; genus Avilachnospira. The sequence continues at coordinate 16,358 of JAUNNP010000010.1, read as the reverse complement.
CATGTCTATCTCTGAAATGGCTTATGAAATAGGCGTGGCGGAAGCAACTATTTCACGTTTTTGCAGGAGCCTTGGACTTCGCGGCTACAATGATTTTAAGCTGTCTCTCGCGAAGGCCACAGCATTAAGGGAGCTTGACGCCGACGCGCTCGCGGGAAGCAGCGCGGCTGCAGGACATGTGGGACCTGCAGGAAATGCCGGTGACATGTTGGGAAATGCCGGCGGCAATAGTACCGCTGCGCATGGGGAGGCAGGTCTGACCGAAAATTCAGGGGCCGGTGACAGTGAGATTTCAAAGCTTACAAGAAATCTTGTCGTGACCTATAATGACGCGATCCGCCAGACGGCAGCATTTGTAAATGAAAGAGAGCTTCGCAAGGCTGTTGAGCTCCTTGCCGATGCGGAGCTTGTTTACTGCATGGGTCAGGGCGGCTCGATGCTGATGGCAATGGAGGCCTCCCATCTTTTCAGTACAGTTTCCCCACGCTTTTTCGCCGTACAGGGTTCGCATGTCCAGGTCTCCAAGGCTGCTCTTATGAATGAGAAGGACGTTGTTTTGTTTTTCTCGTATTCGGGTTCTACAAAGGAGATTCTTGAGCTCATTTCGATCGCTAAGGAAAGAAAAGCCAAGGTCATCCTTATCACGCGTTTCTTACGCTCCCCGGGAGCAAAGGAGGCAGATGTGGTCCTGCAGTGCGGATCCGACGAGGGACCGCTGCAGCTAAGCTCTGTTCCCGCAAAGATCGCGCAGATGTTTGTCGTGGATATGCTTTATCAGGAGCTTTGCCGCATTCGCGCCGAACAGACCAGGGAGAACAGGGAGTCTGTCGCAAAGGCACTTGCCGAAAAACACCTGTAAGCATACTCCCGAAGCCGGAATGATTTATGTTTAATCAAGTTTTCGATCCTGACAATCTGTTCTGGAGGATCATCTCCGGAGGAGTCGATTTTATCGGACTCAGCATTCTCTGGGCTGCATTATGCCTTCCCGTCATAACGGCGGGACCGGCGACAGCAGCCCTTTATTATACTGTCGTAAAGGTATTCAGGCAGCATGAGGACAGGACCTTCCGGATAATGCTGACGGAGTTCAGAAATAATCTTAAAAAGGGGATCCCGCTTTCGATAGTGAGCGCGCTCATATTAATGGCTGTCATGGGCGGCTACCGCATAATGGTCATGCATACGGATACTGATTTTGGCGCAGTTATGTTTATGGCATATTATGTTGCCCTTATAATTCCCATAGGCTGGGTGCTTTATGTCTTTCCGGTGCTCGGACGCTTTGAGCAGGACATAAAGGGCATAGCGGCAACAGCGTTCGCACTTACCATAAGACACCTTCCGTCGACCATTATCCTGGTGCTGATGAATGTGCAGCTTGCGGTCTTTGTGCTTGAAAAGTGGGTACCGGTCCTTTTTGTTCCGACCTTATCGGCGCTTCTTTCATCATTTTTTCTTGAGCGCATATTTATAAAGTACTTAAAGCCGGAAGAGCAGGAGGCTTTTCGCGGGGAAGCCTGATGCCGTGAGGCGTCCCCTGTGCACCGCTGCCCGGATCTCGTGCCGCTGCTCGGTATGAAAATGAAACCAAAATTCATTCAAATATTTTATTGAAAATTATTTTCAAATCACTCTTGAAATTTTCATAAACCGTACTATGATACAGATATAAGCAGAGCTTTTATTTTAAGTGCCGGACGGTGCAGCAGGACCTGTGAAGCCACGGCAAAAAAAGTGCTTAGTCGGAGGTATATTATGAAATTCAAAGGTGTTGAGATAAGCATAAAGAACAGTCCTGAGCTTGATCCCGGCTTTATTCCGGTGTTTAAGTTTAACAGGGCTTTTTTAAGTACCGCAAAAAAGCCTGTATCAATAGCTGTTGAGCGCAGTAACGGGCAGATGGCGGTGGCCGATACTTTTATTCACGGAACGCCCGAAATGGCAGAGGCCGATAATTACTACGTTAACCGTCTTGTAAAGACCATGCTCTGGATGAAGGGCGGCTTTCGCATCTATGTATCCGGTGACCGCGGCATTTATGAGTATCTTACAAAGGCATATTCTTCAGGCGGAGAGCAGGACTTTGATTTTGACTATATGAGCAGCGTTTTCGAGCACCCGTTCGAGGTCGTTTACACAGACAAGGTGCCTGAGCCAAAGGATGCCCCAAAAAAAATGGGCGGACATCTCGAGGGCTGCCGCATCGGCTTTGACGCGGGCGGCTCAGACCGTAAGGTAAGCGCTGTTATAGATGGTGAAAGCGTATATTCCGAGGAGGTCGTGTGGTTCCCCAAGACAAACTCAGACCCGGATTATCACTATAATGGAATAGTAGCCGCTCTTAAGTCGGCCGCAGAGCATCTTCCGAGAGTCGATGCTGTCGGAGTTTCATCGGCAGGTGTTTATATCAATAACCGTACTATGAATGCCTCACTTTTCCTTAAGGTGCCGAAGGACCTCTTCGACGCCAAGGTCAAGGATATCTATATCCGCGCAATCACAGATACCTTCGGCGACGTGCCTTATGAGGTCATAAATGACGGAGACGTATCAGCTATCGCGGGCATGATAAGCCTTGGTGAGCCAAACGTACTCGGCATTGCCATGGGAACCAGCGAGGCTGTCGGCTATGTCGACGAGGAGGGACGTATCACAGGCTGGCTTAACGAGCTTGCTTTCGTGCCGGTAGACTGCCAGCCAGGTGCCATGCAGGACGAGTGGTCTCTTGATATCGGCTGCGGAGTAAAATATTTCTCCCAGGATTCAGTTATAAAGCTTGCTCCTCGCGCGGGAATAGAACTCGATGCCGCACTTTCACCCGCGGAAAAGCTTAAGGCGGTGCAGAAGCTTATGGAAGAGGGAAATGCCGGCGCCGTCAGCATTTACCGCAGCATCGGGACCTACCTCGGACATACGCTTGCATATTATTATGATCTTTATGGCTGCAGACATGTGCTGCTGATGGGCAGAGTTATGAGCGGAAAGGGCGGAGATATTATTCTTGAAGAGGCAAAGCGCGTGCTTGGGGACGAGTATCCGGAGCTTGAAGGAAAGCTGATAGCAGAGCTTCCCGATGAGAAGTTCCGCCGCGTCGGCCAGTCGGCTGCGGCCGCAAGCCTGCCTGAGCTTGGATAAGGAGGCGAATCATGCGTATAGTAAATGCCAGAGTGTTCAGAAATGGCTTTTTTGAGCAGGGCGGAGTTGAATTTAAAGAGCGCATACTTGACGCCGGGCCTAAGGTCGGGGCGGACTTTAGCCCGGTCGGCGGAACAGACCCTTCGTGCGATGCAAATGCCGGCGGCGCGCCGGTCCCGGCCGGCGAGGACACGATAGACGCAAAGGGCTGCTATCTTATTCCGGGCCTTGTGGATATCCACACCCACGCCGCCGTAGGAGAGGACGCGAGCGATGGAAATGCAGACGGTCTCTATAAAATGGCTGATTATTATGCAGCGGGCGGCGTTACGTCCTGGTGTCCAACCACTATGACACTTAAGGAGCCGGTGCTTACCCGCGCGATGCAGGCTGTAAAAAGCTACAAAAGAACAGAAAACGGAGCAAGGATCGCGGGCGTCAACCTGGAGGGGCCGTTTGTGAGCTACGCAAAGCGAGGTGCGCAGAATGCCGATAATCTCCATGCTCCGGATGCCGATATGTTTTTTAGACTTAATGAGGCATCAGGCGGCATCGTAAGGCTTATCACCATTGCGCCGGAGGAACCCGGCTCGATGGAATTTATAAAGAAGGTAAGCGGGACTGCGACAGTATCGCTTGGCCATACGACAGCGGATTATGACACAGCCATGGCTGCCTATGAGGCGGGAGCAAGGCATGCGACTCATTTATTTAATGCAATGCCGGCGCTTGGCCACAGGGCGCCCGGCGTTATAGGAGCCGCGCTGGATTTTGGCGCGACCGTCGAGCTTATCACGGACGGATATCATATCCATCCTTCAGTAGTTCGTCTTACGCATCGTCTGTTTGGAACTAAGCTCACACTTATCTCTGATTCGCTCCGCTGTGCGGGCATGCCGGACGGAGAGTATGAGCTCGGCGGACAGCCCATCACGCTAAAGGGCGGAGTGGCAAGGCTTAGCGGCACGGATACGCTCGCGGGCTCCAGCATTCACCTCATGGAAGGAATGAAGAGGGCAGCAGCCTTCGGGGTCCCGCTCGAGGCGGCCGTGACAGCGGCTACCATCACTCCGGCCGCGGTCATTGGCATGGATAAGGAGATAGGAAGCATTGCCACCGGTAAGCTTGCGGATATGGTAATGCTGGATAAGGAACTTAATGTGCGCGCCGTGATCATCGGCGGCAAAATGATAAAATAAGGAGGGATCGACATGAAGATCATCAGAGCACGTGATTATGACCATATGAGCCGTCAGGCCGCAAATATTATTTCCGCGCAGGTCATTTTAAAGCCCGACTGCGTTTTGGGACTTGCTACAGGCTCAAGTCCTATCGGAACCTACAAGCAGCTTATAGAGTGGTACAACAAGGGCGACATCGATTTCAGCCGCGTAAGGACTGTCAATCTTGATGAGTATGTGGGCCTCGATTATTCAAATGAGCAGAGCTATATCTACTTTATGAGAAACAATTTCTTCGATCATGTAAATATAGACCTGACAAATACGAATGTACCGTGCGGCACCAACCCTGACGCGGCAGCCGAGTGCGCAAGATATGATTATATCATTAAAGAGCTTGGCGGTATCGACCTGCAGCTTCTCGGCATCGGACCAAACGGACATATCGGCTTCAATGAGCCGGGAGACAGCTTTATAAAGGGTACGCATAAGGTCGCTCTGCACGAGTCTACGATTCAGGCCAACAAGAGATTTTTTGAGAGAGAAGAGGATGTGCCGAAGTTTGCATTTACCATGGGTATCGTGGATATCATGCAGGCAGAGCGCGTAGTCATGGTAGCCTCCGGCGAGAACAAGGCCGAAGCAGTCAGGAATGCTTTCTTCGGACCTGTAACACCGAGAGTTCCGGGTTCCATACTCCAGCTTCACAAGAACTTTACGCTCGTTGCGGATGAGGCTGCACTCTCGAAGATCTAAGGGTGTCAGGGGGATCAACATGAAAAAGCACATAATTTGCCTTGGAGATTCCAATACGCATGGATACTGTACGGATATAAGTGAGTCCGCAGACCATACCAACCGTTTTAACGAGGATGAGCGGTGGACCTGTCTTTTGCAGAAGGCGCTTGGAGACGAATATCTCGTCATCGAGGAAGGACTCGGAGGAAGGACGACAGTCTTTCAGGATCCGCTTCATGAGAGCATGGATGCACTGTCATCGGTATATTCCATATTGATGAGTCATGAACCTGTGGACCTTCTTATCATCGTCCTTGGCACCAATGACACCAAGGATCGTTTCAGCGCAAGTCCAAAATGCATCAGCATTGGCCTTGAACGCCTTGTTCAAAAATGCAGGGCGGTCCCGTGCTGGCGCATCTCACCGGATGGAGGTCAGGCCGCGGACGGCGCAGCCTCGGGCTTTGTTAATGACCCTAAGATACTCATAGTCTGCCCGCAGCCTATAGGGCGGGAAATGCTGGACGAGGGCATGGGTGTCCATTGCGCGGAAAAATCAGAGAGGCTCTCACCATACTATGCCGATGTGGCAGCGCGAAACGGCTGCGCTTTCCTTGATGCCGCGAAATGTAAGAATAACACCATAGACTATATGCACCTTTCACTTGAGGGCCACCGTATGATGGCTGACCTTCTGACCGCAAAGGTGAGGGAACTGGTGTGACCGGTCAGTTAGTCTGGACACTGCATAAATTTGCAAGTTGCGCTGACTTTTCTGCCTGCTCATTAAAAATTGAACGATTTTTCAAAATTATTTTTGTGTGAAAATTAATTTCACACGTGCTTGACATAGCTTTGGTGTAATTATATAATTTACTCAATCGGTCGTCATCCGATTTTGTGTATATTGTTAAATAGCTTTAACCATTCATAAAGCATTTTAAAGGAGGAAAATTATGAAGAAAGTTTTAGCCGTTACTATGGCAACTGCACTTGCGGTTTCAATGGCAGCATGCGGTGGCTCGAGCACAGCATCCACAACAGCAGCTCCGGCAGCACCTGCAGCAACTGAGGCAGCAGCAGAGACCAAGGCTGAGGCA
>JAUNNP010000010.1:3616-10191 GCA_030531385.1 Eubacteriales bacterium | reverse complement strand
AGTAGAAGAGGCAGCTCCAGTTGAGGAAGCACCAGCAGAGGCACCTGCAGCAGATGCGGCAACAGCCATCACACTGTGGACATATCCTATCGGCGGATGGGGCAATGAGGAGACTGTTAAGGCTCTTACAGATGCTTTCAAGGCTGAAAAGGGCATCGATGTAACAGTTGAGTATCTTACATATACCGACGGTGATGACAAGGTCAACACAGCGATCGAAGCAGGTCAGGCTCCCGACCTCATCATGGAAGGACCTGAGCGTCTCGTTGCCAACTGGGGAAGAAAGGGCTACATGGTAGACCTCAGCTCCATCGTTGATGATGATGACAGCAAGGAGATCTATGATTCTGTTATGTCAGCCTGCACAGATACAGACGGAAAGATCTATGAGTATCCGCTCGTTATGACAGCACACTGCATGGCAGTTAACCTTGACAAGTTCAAGGCAGCAGGCGCTGACCAGTATCTTGATCTTGAGACCCACACCTGGACTACAGAGAACTTCAAGAACGCAGTTGCTGCACTCGTAGCTAATGGCGATGCAAATGTAGGCGCTATCTACTGTGCAGGACAGGGCGGTGACCAGGGAACACGTGCCATCGTAAATAACATGTATGGCGGAACCTTCACCACTGCAGATCACACAGCTTATACCTGGGATGACGCTGCTAACATTCAGGCACTCAAGGAGCTCTATGACATGGAAGGCATCAACTTCGATCCTTCACTCGTAGGCGGAGATGAGATCAATCTTTTCTATAATGAGACTCTTGACATGGCATTCTGCTGGAACATCGCTCAGCAGCTTAACCCTGCATCAGCAGATACAGGCGCAGGCAAGACCATCAGCGGACAGGAAATCGCATTCATGAGCTTCCCGTCACAGGATGGCAAGTCAAAGCTCTGCGGCGGTATCTGGGGCTTCGGTATCTTTGATAACGGCGATGCAGGACGTATTGCGGCAGCTCAGGAATTCATCAAGTACATGTGCGATTCTGAGGCTACAACAGACGCAGTTAAGGCAGCTAACTACTTCGCAGTTCGTGAGTCTGTAGACGGCGCTGACATTTCAGGCATCTGGGCTGACAACGAGATCATGAGCGAGTACAACGTACTTATGCCTTACCTTGGTGACTACTATCAGGTAACAGCAGGCTGGGCTGATGCTCGTACAGCTTGGTGGAACATGCTTCAGCAGGTTGGCACAACAGGTGATGTTGACGCTTCAGTAGCTGAGTTCCTTGCTCAGGCAAATGCTGCAGCAGGCAACTAATATAAGTAAATAACGCAAATATTGCACCCGTCTCCGGAATTGCACGGGGACGGGTGTATTGTACTCTGACGAAGAGAGGTGAAATTTTCCTTGGCAGGCAAAAATACAAACTCCATGAGCAGAGCTCTTGTTAGACGAGAGACCATCTCCGGCTATATTTACCTTTTACCAAACCTGATTTTCTTCATCGGTTTCGTTATCATTCCGATGATACTCTGTATTTACACCAGCTTTTTTGATTCAAACATGGGTGCAAACACAAAGGATACCTTCATCGGACTTGGCAACTATATCGAACTTTTTCAGGATAAGGTATTCCTGAAAGCGCTCCTCAACACATTTATTATAGTTGTTGTCAGTGTGCCTACGGTAACGGCCTTCTCTCTTTGGGTCGCTTCTGCAATTTACAGGCTGAAGCCTGTTTTACTCAGCATTTTCCGCTGTATCTTTTATCTTCCTGTTGTTACCGGATCAGTTGCCGTAACAGTAGTCTGGAAGTGGATGTACAACAACTACTACGGCATCCTCAATTATCTCGGAACGACGACGGGAGTCATAAAGAGCAACATTAACTGGCTCGGTAATCCGAAGACTGCACTCTGGTGCATTATTGTTATTCTGTTCACAACGTCTGTCGGTCAGCCTATCGTGCTTTATGTTTCCGCGCTCGGCAATGTAGACCAGTCACTTGTGGAGGCCGCAAGCGTTGACGGCGCCACAAAGACCCAGACCTTCTGGAAAATAAAGTGGCCGCAGATAATGCCTACGACACTTTACATCCTTGTTATTACGACTATAAACAGCTTCCAGTGCTTCGCACTTATACAGCTGCTTACCTCAGGCGGTCCGAACTACTCGACTGAGACCGTCATGTACTATATATATTACACAGCCTTCAAGCTCTATCGTTACGGCTATGGCAACGCGATGGGAGTTGTGCTGGCGATATTCATCGCAGTTCTTTCTGCTCTGCAGTTTAAGCTGTCAGAAGAAAAGTAAGGAGGCGGGTCATGAAATCAGGCAAAAAGAAAACTGATGTTTACGGCATCATTTCATTGATAATTCTTTTCATACTGGCTTTCCTGTTTGCGTTTCCTCTCTACTGGATCATTACAGGCGCCTTCAAGACGAGTGCGCAGATCAACTCAAGCACACCTGTATGGTTCCCGACAGAGTGGGTGACGACAAACTTCCAGAAGCTGTTTTCAAAGCGCTCGGCCCCGCTTTTTACGATTGGCTCACTTGTGGGACCGACGGTTCCGGGAGCTATCCGCTGGCTCGTCAACACAGTATTTATGGCAGTCATGGCCATGATCCTCACCTGCATCACCGCATCCATGGCAGGCTATGCCCTTGCCAAGAAGCGCTTTATCGGACGCCATCTGCTTTTCACGCTCATCGTATGCGCGATGGCACTTCCGAAGCAGGTCATCCTTATTCCGCTTATTCGTGAAATGTCGGCGCTCGGACTTTATGACAAGCTCTGGGCGGTAATATTCCCGACAGTAGGCTGGCCCTTCGGTGTGTTCCTTATGAAGCAGTTTTCGGAGGGTGTTCCGGGGGAAATGCTGGAGGCCGCAAGAATCGATGGCGCAAGCGAGGCGAGGACCTTCACACAGATAGTGGTCCCGCTTATTAAGCCCGGTATCGGAGCACTCGCTATATTCACCTTTATCAATAGCTGGAATGATTACTTCATGCAGCTCATAATGCTCACCAGCAACACCAACCTGACTATTTCTCTTGGTATCGCAACCATGCAGGCGGAGAACTCCACAGACTTCGGCCTTATCATGGCGGGCGCTACATTGGCAGCAGTACCTATCATAACAGTATTCCTGATCTTCCAGAAATACTTCACGCAGGGCATCACCATGGGTGCTGTAAAGGGTTAAAATATACTTTACGCAAGGTATCACCATGGGTGCCGTAAAGGAGAAAATGGGTGCTGTAAAGGGTTAAGAAAGAAGGAGAAAAAATGGCTACTTTAAAGCTTAAAGATATTAAGAAAATATATGAGGGCGGAGTAGAGGCAGTTCATGCGTTCAACCTTGACATTGCCGACAAGGAATTTATTGTTCTTGTAGGTCCGTCCGGCTGCGGAAAGTCGACCACGCTCCGTATGATAGCAGGACTTGAGGAGATATCTGAGGGCGAGCTTTATATCGATGATAAGCTTGTAAATGACATCGAGCCCAAGGACCGTGATATCGCGATGGTATTCCAGAGCTATGCTCTGTATCCGCATATGACAGTTTACGAGAACCTGGCATTTGCGCTTACGCTCCGCAAGGTGCCGAAGGACGAGATCGATAAGAGAGTTAAGTGGGCAGCTGAGATATTAGATATTACTCAGTATCTTCAGAGAAAGCCGAGAGCTCTTTCCGGCGGACAGAGACAGAGAGTTGCCATCGGACGCGCTATCGTGCGTGAGCCAAAGGTATTCCTTATGGACGAGCCTTTGTCAAACCTCGACGCAAAGCTCCGCAACCAGATGAGAGCTGAGATCATAAAGCTCCGCAAGAGTGTTGATACTACCTTTATCTATGTAACGCATGACCAGACAGAGGCTATGACGCTTGGCGACCGCATCGTTATCATGCGCGACGGCTACATTATGCAGATCGGCACACCGCAGGAGGTATTTGAGCATCCTGCCAACATCTTCGTTGCAGGCTTCATCGGCATGCCGCAGATGAACTTTTTTGATGCTGAGCTCGTTAAGGACGGAGATGATTATAATCTGATGGTAAACGGAGCTTATATCAAGCTTTCGACCCGTATCCGCGAGGCCCTTAAAGCTAAGAATGCTCCCGCCGGCAAGGTCATTGCGGGCTGCCGCCCGGAGCACATCGTTATGAAGGAGGCAGGCCCCGATACCATGAAGGCATCTGTTGATGTCAGCGAGATGATGGGCTCTGAGATACATCTTCATTTAAGCTGCAATGAGAAGGATATCGTAGTAAGGATCCCGACCACAGAGCTTCCGCACGAGCAGCGCGGCGGTCTTCCATACGGCATGGAGATAAACCTAAGCTTCCCGGAGGACCTCATCCACCTGTTCGACCCGGAGACTGAGGAAAACCTCATCTAAATTTAACCGGTCAGACGCTGTGATGGCGGTCTGCCGTCATGTATGGGCCGTCTGATTGGCAGACGGCCCATACATGAGCAAGAAGCGCTTCAGCGCGGATTGCGAATGTAAGCAGCGATGCTGCGCTAAGATACATAAAGAAAGAAGGACACTATGAAAGATATTACTAAATATCAGGGAATAATTCCGGCATTCTATGCCTGCTATGACAAAAACGGCGAGATCTCGCTTTCGGCAGTAAGAGAGCTTACCGATTACATGATAGAGAAAAAGGTAAAGGGCGTTTATGTAGGCGGTTCCTCAGGCGAATGCATCTACCTTTCGGTTCCGGAAAGAAAGCAGATACTTGAGACAGTCATCGATCAGGCCAAGGGAAAGCTTACTGTTATAGCACACGTAGGCTGCAACAGCACAAGAGACTCTGCTGAGCTTGCAAAGCACGCGGAAAGCGTCGGAGCTGATGCTATTGCCTCTATCCCGCCTATTTACTTTAAGCTTCCTGAGTATGCAATCGCCAAATACTGGAATGACATGAGCGCCGCTGCACCAAATACCGACTTTGTCATTTACAATATTCCGCAGCTTGCGGGCGTTGCGCTGACAATGCCTCTTTTCAGGGAAATGATAAAGAACCCCAATGTTATCGCGGTCAAGAATTCTTCAATGCCTGTACAGGACATTCAGATGTTCAAGGACGAGGGAACGCGCGGCGGGCGCGATTTCGTAGTATTTAACGGTCCCGATGAGCAGCTTATTTCGGGACTTGTAATGGGTGCCGACGGCGGCATTGGCGGAACCTATGGTGTAATGCCTGAGCTCTATGTTAAGATGTTCGACCTCGTTAAGGCAGGCGGAGACCTTGAGCTCGCAAAGAAGATCCAGTATGACGCTGACAATATCATCTACGCAATGTGCAGCACAAAAGGCAATATGTATGCCACGATCAAGGCTATCTTAAAGAAGCGCTGCGGCCTTGAGCTCGGCGGCGTCCGCGCACCGTTATATGACCTCATCCCCGAGGACATGCCTATCGTGGATAAGTGCGCAGCCATGATCGACGAGGCGATCGCGAAGTACTGCTGATACAATTTTTTGTATAATTGAATAATGAGTGCGGTTTGAATTACGCTGGAAAGTTGTGATTCAGGCCGCATTTTATATTTAGGGGGTATGATGGCGGGAAAGGATTTTGACAGGCCGCAATATAAAAGACTTGTAAAAAAGCTGTGGGAGGGTGATCTGCAATATGTTCTCAGCATTGACAGGCTGGGAAGAAATTATGAATTCCCGCTTGAAGCCTCCACATTATTTTGCTACACTAAATCCAAGCAAAAATTTCAAATCATTCTAAATCACATAGGCCGCATCGGCATCTAATGAACAATTCGAAACTTCTTGCTTAACACCACAACTAACTTAATAAGCAGGAAGCTTTCTAAAGCATGCGATACGGCAGCGCCAGCTCGCGGCGCTTCACATGAATGTGACAGATAAGTAGACGGATTTAAACGCCGTCAGCATCAGCCTTGTGTCGCACCGCAACGGACATACGGTGTTTTATAAAGTCTTCCTGCACCATCAAAGGAGGACAAATGAAAGAACAAAAGACACAGGCAACCAAAGTCAATATCAAAGCTGATGAGAATGCTAAGGCAGCCTCTGCAATTGATTCCGGCAGCAACTTTTATGGTCTTACCAATGACTACATGTTCAAGGTCATCATGCAGGAGAATGTGTATGTACGGGAAATGCTAATTAGAGCTTTGCTGGGACTTGACGAAGAGGAGCTTACATATTCAGAGGTGCTTAATCCGATAATTCCGGGGTACGCAATAGATAATAAGACCTGTATACTGGATCTGAATCTCATGCTTAACAATAAAGAGAAGCTTAATCTTGAGATGCAGGTGATAAAGGACCAGGCATGGGAGAAGAGGTCTCTATACTACTGGGCCAGGAATTATGCTGATCTTAAGGCTGGCAATAATTATGCCGAACTCAAAAGGACGACGCATATCGGCATCCTTGATCACACACCCGTTTCGGAGCATCCTGAATTTTATTCAAGATATGAATTGAGGAATATAAGGAGCAACAGGACATATTCAGATGTGATAGACATAAGGACGCTGGATCTTACAAGGGTCGACCTGGCATATCCTGAAGAATATGGGATAGCATACTGGGCGAAGATAATAAAGGCGGCCA
>JAUNNP010000010.1:0-3516 GCA_030531385.1 Eubacteriales bacterium | reverse complement strand
GCATATCCTGAAGAATATGGGATAGCATACTGGGCGAAGATAATAAAGGCGGCCAGTTGGGAAGAACTTGACAGACTTACCGAAGGAAACGAGGTGCTTGAAGACATGACAGAGACAATGAGAAAGCTGGCGGAAGACCAGAGAGAGCAGTGGATACTGCAGCAGCGCGAGTTTTATGGATACGAGATGGCCTCACAGTACCATGGCGGTTATAATGACGGTGTAGCCGACCAAAAGATAGAGACTGACAAGGCAAACCGGAGAGCCGACGAAGCGGAGCAGAGAGCTGATGAAGCTGAACGTAGGGCAGAAGAACTTGCCAATGAACTTGCAGCACTAAAGGTAAAGCATGGGAGTTAATAGATAACGAGGGCTATATCAACAGGATCATTAAACACATCACAGATGGAAACACTAACGAGGAAAGGCTGGTAAAGATCATGGGCGGAACAATAGAAGAGACACCATCACATGACATTAACAATTCAGGCATCTGCGGTACGCTCCGATGCATAAATGCGCTTGACATTCTCAGTAATCGATGCTAATATGTAACGGCTTTTAAAAATGATGGTCCGCTGTCACTTAAGTGTTCAAGAACATCAGAAGATTTTAAGGAGGATATTAAGATGCAGGAGATCATCGAGAAGATCGAGCAGGAGCAGCTTACCGGTAAGGAAGTTGCAGACTTCAATGTAGGTGACACAGTAAGAGTTCACAACCTTATCAAGGAAGGCAACAGAGAGCGTATCCAGATCTATGAGGGTACAGTAATGCAGAAGCAGGGCCACGGTATCCGTGCTACCTTCACTGTAAGAAAGCTTTCAAATGGCTGCGGCGTTGAGAAGACATGGCCGATCTACAGCCCATTCGTAGCCAAAATCGAAGTTGTAAGAAAAGGTAAGGTTAGACGTGCTAAGCTTAACTATCTCAGAGACAGAGTTGGTAAGGCAGCTAAGGTCAAGGAGCTTATGAGATAAGATCCCCGGCCGGTCATTTCCTTAAAGATCGGACAAGATCCGCAGGTGGAAACACTTGCGGATTCTTTTGTTTTTCCGTATAATATTCGCCGAGCAGTGCAAACGGTCGCTGCTGCCCATTCTGACATTGCCATATACAGCGTTGTCTGATAAGACATTTTCGAAATGGCGGTGTCAGGATAGGCAGGAGAGGAAAGTCCGGGCTTCACAGGGCAGGATGCCTGATAACGTCAGGTGGGAGTGATCCTAAGGAAAGTGCAACAGAAAGTATACCGCCCTGCGGCTTGCCGCAGAGTAAGGGTGAAATGGCAGTGTAAGAGACTACCGGCCGCCCGGTAACGGGTGGCGCATTGTAAACCCCATCCGAAGCAAGTCCATGAAGAAGCGATATGGCGGCCCGTCATGCTTCGGGTAGGACGCTTGAGGCATATGGTGACATATGTCCTAGATGGATGACCGTTCTCGACATAACCCGGCTTACAGCGCTGCTCACTCTTTTTGATTACAGCGTCAAAAGCAAGACCCTCAGGGAAGTTTACTTACCTGAGGGTCTTGGTTTATGACGCGCCCCCAATGGAGCGCGGGAGCGTGGAATTAGGGAGGAACGCGGGAGTGATGCTGAAAGCAGCATTTTTCTGTTTTTACCATTAAAAAGCCATGATTTGATGAAATGATGGTAAGGGGTTGAGACGATTACCATAAAAAATCAGAATATAGTTTTACGCAATGGTAATATTTCTACTCATTACCATTATAATAATAACAATTAAAATTTTTATGGTAAAACTTTTTTAGCTTACCATTTAAAACATAAGATAAGGTAATAATTATGGTAAAGAAGATACTTCACTACCATAATTTCATTGAAAAACAGAAAGATTATGGTAAAGCCCGAAATGTGTACCATCAAAATTACGAGTAGATAGAATTATCATGGTAACGTGACGATGTCAGGAAAAAATTGCCGAGATAATAAACTAAGTGCAACAGAAGCCAACAGTTAAACAACTGGACGGACGGAGCACTTCATAAAGATTGCAAGACGACGAAGTGCGTCAGAAGTTTAAAGCTTCTGGCGCACTATTTTTTTATGCAAAAATCCGGAGGAAAAATGGGGAAGATAACAGTTGAACAGATATTGAACCTGATGGACAACCCGGACACGATATTGATTGAAGAAAACGGGCAAACGATATTTGCGGGATATCTGGCAACGTTTCAACACCATAGTGCTGAATACGAAGCTGTGAAGGATAAGCCGGTAAAGCATGTTGGCATCAAGGCTGATATATCACACAAAAGATGGAAAGAGCTTGTAAACCTTTTTGTCGTACTCTTTTAAAACCTTCCAGACGGCCGGGACATATCCGGCAGCGGTCCGGTAATCTTCAACGCGGCGCCGGGCCTCTTTGTTTGCGTCTTCAATGCTTCCGTAGTATCTCATTTCGTGCCTCCTGCTTTTTGTTAATCCTTTTGTGGTCCTTTTGGGATAGCCGCCGCCGGTATCGGTCCGGCTGGCATTCTCTGCGGCGGCTTTTTGTTAATCGGCCTGGCAATAATCCATTGCCTCATAGCCCATAGCCTTAAGGGCTTTTGTCATTGCTTCCGCGTTCCGGCTGCGGGCGTTGGCCTGCGCTTTGCTGTCGGGGCTGAAAACGTAACGCTTTCCGCCGAAGAGGATCCAGTCAAAGCAGCTTGTTCCGGCTTCCTTTGCGGCCTGCTCAACCTTTGCGGCATTCCAGCGGGGCAGGCAGATCGACGCGGAGTCAAAGTTGCACGTTCCGCCGTCTTCCGGGTTTGCCTTTTCCGCGGCCCGTCCGGCTGCGAGTGCCCGCCGGAGATCGTCGCGGAGCTTTGCATATTTGCCGGTCAGGACTGCGGCCGCAGGCTTTTTGTTTTTGTCGGCCGGGAACCGCTCAACCATTTTGTAAAAAGCATTCACGGCCTTTTCAAAGTCGCGGCTGCGGTATTCATCCAGGGCCTCGCCGGTCCGGCTTTTTAAAACCATAGCCTCATAGCCGCCGGAGATTTCGCAAAGATCAATAATGATCCGGCTTCCGTTGTGGGTTAATTCTTCATGAAATCTGTTATCAATCATTTTGTGCCCCCTGCTTTTTATTGATCGTTTTTGTGGTCCTTTTAAGGGATAGCCGCCGCCGGTATCGGTCCGGCTGGCATTCTCTGCGGCGGCTGCGGGTTATTCCTCGTAGCTGTAAATCATTCCGTTTTCGGTCCAATATCCGGCATAGCGGGCGGAAATGATTTTGTCGTCGGTCACTTCCGGCGTTCCGTTGTCGTCCATGATCAGCGCTACCAGGTCGCCGGTCATATAATCCTCCGCGCCGGTCATTTCGTAAACGTGGCCGGTTGCGGTCTCCATTGTTACGACGTCGCCGGAAATGTTTGTGATTTCCATTGTTGCCGGGTAAAAAGTGCTTGTAACGGTAATAGCTGCAGCGGTTGCGAGTGCGGTTAAAGTTGTCATTTTGTGCCTCCTGTTTTGTGATTTGTTTTGTGGTCCGCTATCCTGGTTTCA
>JAUNNP010000100.1:3679-7209 GCA_030531385.1 Eubacteriales bacterium | reverse complement strand
ACACCGACAAGAGCGAACAGCGAGAACAGCATTGTCCTTTTTGACGGCAGGCACCTGCTTAGCAGCGCCGACAACAACGGAACGATCACGATCGCAGTGTTCTCCAGAAAAGAAGCTGTCGCTGTGCTCTCGGTCTTAAGCCCTGTGGATTCACACAGCATGACGAGGTAGTAAAGCACGCCAAAGCAGCAGCCCTTCGCGACATCCGCAGGTCGAATGCCCCTGGCGATGCGCCCGGAAAAAACAACGAGCAGCAGAAAAAATGCGATCGTGAACCGCACGCCCAGCAATGCATTGGCGGACATCGTCGCCAGGCACGCCTTGCTGAAGCAGAACGAGGTCGCCCGGACGCAGATGACAGATAAGAGAAGCGCTTCGGCGCTTTTTATATTTAATGGATACGGATTGTTCATGCCAGGATCCTCCTTTGTGATTGACACCATGATATACTTACTCTAAAATTGAGTAAAGCGAAATAATATCAATCTATCATTGCAAATAACGCAACAAATAAAGGAGACCACATGGACACCGAAAAATGCCGCGCACTGCTTGCCGCCGTGGAAGCCGGCACTATGGCTGACGCCGCAAAGCACCTTGGATACACAACCTCGGGCATTTCCCGGGCCATCGCGAGCCTGGAAGAAGAGCTCGGACTCACCCTTCTGTACCGGGGCCGCAGCGGCATATGCCTTACGCCGGACGGAGAGCAGCTGCTGCCGGCTATCCGCAGCTTTCTGCGCCAGGGCGAGATCCTGGAGGAGACCGCAAAGTCTCTGCAGGGGCTGGAATTTGGGCAGCTTCGGATCGGCGTATCCCATGTGAGCTATTACAGGCAGATTGCGAACGTGGTGGAAGCGTTCCGCAGGCAGTACCCCGGCGTGGAGGTCAGCATCATCCAGGGCAACAGCTCACATCTGCGCGACGAGATGCTCGCGCATCGGCTGGACCTCTTCATCGGGTCAGAGCGAGAGGGGGATTTTACATTTACATTATCCGGTGAGGACGAGATGTGCGTCTGCGTTGCAGCCGACCATCCCGCGGCGAACGAGGAGATTTACGATCTGCGGAATCTGAAGGATGAGAAGCTGATCATGCCCTACGCCGACACCGAGACGAATGCACGGATGCTGCTGACACAGCTCGGCATTCAACCGCTCGCGCAGTATACCACGACCGACATCTATTCCGCCTACAGCATGGCAGAAGCCGGCCTGGGCGTCACCTTCTTAAACCGCATCGAAGCCGAAAGCTGGACCGGCAATGTAAAGCTCTTAAAGACCCACCCCGTCTACACAATCCGAACAGGACTCATGTATCAGGAAAAGACCCTGTCACTGACAGGGCGAAGGTTCCTGCAATTGCGAGAATCGTTTCCGGATGACACCGGGGAGCTGGATGAGCTTCTTGATAAGACCCTGAAGGTCATGGCGGCAACGGAAGAAGAGATCCGGAAGAGGATGGGGCAGGCTTAAGGGAGGCTGCTCTTTGCTCTGAAAGCACCCTCCAGTTGGAAAGGTGGTTCAAGTAGAAGGTAGAAATATACGAGGGGCATCTTTTTTTAAAAGATTGAATATGTAATGCCAACGATATACAGTTGTAGAAACAAAGCAGTGATGTTGCGAAGACTAAAAACGCCATGCAGGGGGGCTTAGACGGAGATGAAGGATTGCAGGAGAGCTAAGATAAGGTTCGCTGTCATAGGGGCCGGGTGGCGTGCGCAGTATTATCTGCGTATCGCGGCGGCACTTAAAGATGTGTTCGAGGTGTCAGGCGTGCTGTGTCGGAGTGAAGTAAGATGCGGCGAGATTTCGGGACTGTATGGGGTGCCGGTTACGATGGAGGCGGAGGAAATTGCGGCGGGAGAGCCGGACCTGGTGGTCGTGGCTGTAAGTAAGACTTCAATCTGTGAGGTTACGCTGGAGTGGGCAGCCAGGGGCTTCCCTGTTTTGTGTGAAACTCCGGCGGCGATGTCCGCTAAGGGAGCTGAGCAGCTGAAGGAAGCTGTGGCAGGCGGCGCGCATATCGCGGTGGCGGAGCAGTATGCGCGGTATGCAACGCTGGCGGCTGAGCTGGAGCTTGTGCGGCGGGGGCTGATCGGACGGCCTGAGTATCTATATCTGTCGCAGGCGCACGACTATCATGGGGCCAGTCTGATCCGAGCTTACCTGGACCTTGATGAGTCTGTCGCTTATGAGGTGGTATCAGATGAGATAATGCTGCCTACGGCCCAGACGCTGACTCGTATGGAGGAATATCACTACGGGGTCATTGTGGATAAGCTGCGGGTGCTGCGTAAGTATCGGTTCGCAGGCGGGCAGGCAGCAGTGTATGACTTCGACTCGGAGCAGTACAGGTCGCCTATTCGGAGCAATCTGATTCGAATCCTTGGCGAGCGGGGCGAGATGATAAATGGAGAGTTTCATTATCTGGATGAGGAGAATGCACCACGGCTTGAGAGGCTGGAGGTGTCGGTAGTGCCGGTGCGTAGGGATACTTTGAATCCGAATTTCAGGTTGGTGAGAGAGGTGGAGAAAATATGTTTTCAAGGAGAAGTGCTGTATGAAGCACATTTCGGTCTATGCGGGCTTACTGAGGATGAGACGGCGATCGCGACGATGCTGTGGGATATGGACAGATATGTTCATGGCTGCGGACCGAATCCATATCCCGTAAGCAAGGCGCTCTTTGATTGCGAGATGGCACAGATGTGGAGGGAATAAGATGGAAAAGTTACCGGGGGACAGACAATTATCTTGGCCTTTTGGCGCATGCACATTCCATTTTTTAATGCTATAAAAAGGTGTTGAAAGGAGAAATTCACAATGGCTATTGCAAAATTACCTGTTAACCTGGAAGAACTTAAGAAGCTTGGAGAAAGCAAACTCAGCACCCCGGAGGAGACGGCGCTGCTTACAGTGGCGGCGCTTTGTGCATATCCTGCGGATAAGAACGCGTGCATAGAGATGCTGGATTATCTTAAAGGGCCGGAAAGTGTCAGCGAGTACGAAAAGCAGTTCTTAAGGGACCGGTTCAGGGACGCGGACTATGTACCCCGCTCATACCTGAAGGGGGCAACGCCGGACAATAACTACACGCCATCGACGCCTTATGATATCACGATAAAGACGGTGAAGAAGTCAGAGGATGAGAATTACTGCAATGTATATCTCATTTCGGGCGGAGCAGATTCTCCGCGCGAGGTTCGCTGCAGGCTGAAGCCTTCGACGGGGCAGTGGTTTTTAAATGAGCAGATGCTCCTTGCCGGGATCCGTGTCCCGAAAGCGGCGGATCCGTGGGCATAAATCTCAGAAATTATTGAATCCACAGAGGAGAAGAAGGTTGGGAGGTTGTTATGAGAAAATATAAAGTTATTTTGTTTGTGGCGGCCATGACGCTTGGACTTGCGGCCTGCGGCGGAGGAGCGAAAACGGAAACGGCAGTGACGGAGGCTTCCAACGCGGCGAGAACCTTTGCTGCGGCGGAGACTGCGGCTGTAGCGGCGGTCGGCGCAGCCGTGGCTGAGCAGG
>JAUNNP010000100.1:0-3669 GCA_030531385.1 Eubacteriales bacterium | reverse complement strand
AGAAACTGCGGCTAAAGAAGCTGCGGATAAAGAGTCAAGGACAGCAGAATCCCCTGCTGAAGCAAGTGAGACCGGAAAGGAAGCTGCGACGGCTGCCGGCGAAGAGGCAGAGGGAGGAGAGTACGGGGCCTGTCCCGATCACCTTCCGATCGAAATCTCAGAAAAATATACGGATGGTCATGTTACCTATGAAGGAACCGAGTATTATAACTACAGTTATGAAGTGACCATGCCCTTTTTGAAGCTGTCTGACCGTTATCAGGGGCAGTTTCCGGAACTTGCAAAGGCACTTGAGGACTTTTCTAAAGAAAAGCAGGCACGCTTTGATGACGGTGTCGGTTATCTTAGTGCATCGATCTATGACCTGCTCCATGAGAAGGTAAGCTTTGGGACAGAGGTGACGCCCCGGGACGAGGGCATGCAGCTTTTTGAGCGTATCAGCGCTGATGTTGTAAGGGCGGATGACAAAATTGTCAGCATAGTCGAGAACGGGCAAAGCTATGAGGGCGGAGCCCATGGAAATTACTATCTGTATGGCTTTAATTATGACACGCAGACCGGAAAAAAGCTCGAGGTCGAGGATGTGTTCAAAAGCCGTGACGAGGTCTGGGAGTTTCTTAAGGGAGCACTCAGCGAAAAATACGGGGATGAAGTGGGCTTTGACTACTATGAGCCGTCGAGCCTTAATTTCATGATCACAAATGAGGGCGTGGTATTTTTCTTTAATCCCTACGACATAGCGCCGTATGCAAGCGGCCTCATCACATATACCGTTGTATATCCGGAGCATCCTGAGCTCTTTAGGATGAATATCATGGATCATCGCGGAAACTACATGGAGCCGCTGCTTAAGGAAGGTGAAAATCATGTCTTTACCGGAGGACACGGCGATATTCAGCTCGATACGGTAAGCTTTGATCAGAAGTTTGACGAAAGCACTGACAGCACGTCCTATGTCTGGTATGTCAATGTCAACGGAAGGGAAAGTGAACTGCTCGGATATCTGGATATGCCCATTACCTCTATGGCGGCAGCACCCTATTATGTGTCATACGACGGAACTCCGTATCTCTTCATCTTTGAAGATGTGGGTGAGACCACGGTGCTGAATGTCTTTAAATTTGGCAGATACGATGCAGAAAAACCTGACAGCGTGCTCCTTCATGCGGTCAGCCATTGCAGCCCATTTAACTGGATCGAATACTCGGATAATCTCGACTATATCCGGACGACCTTGAGCATGAATGATCCCGACTGCATGATCATGTGGTCCGGCGAGAGCAGACTGCTCGCCGCCCATGCGAGACAGCAGTGGCGCATGACAGAAAGTGGAGTCCCTGAAACAGATGATGACTATATATTTGCTGACGGCGATCAGGTCTACATGAAAGGAAAGATGTGTCTTGGAAAGGACATGAAGGCTAATGTCCTGAATGAGAATGGTACCGCGGGCGCGGAGACCGTGCTGCCGTCCGGGACCGTGATCAGCCCCTTAAGCACGGACAATGAGAGCAGTTTTACCTTCCGTACCGATGATAAGAAGGAATATATCAGGGAGTTTACCGTTGAGGGTGAAACTATCATGATCGACGGAGCACAGCTGTATGAGGTGCTTGACTGGGATTATGAGCAGGACTAAGAAGTACGGTCTCAAGGCAGCACGTCGTGCACCGCAGTTCTCCAAGAGATAAGGATTACTGCGAATACAGATGCAAGGAAAGAGTTCCCGAGTTTACTCGTGGGACTCTTTTTCTATCGCATTCATTGAAAATACGAAGCTAAATCGAAGAAAATATATAACATTTAGCTGTAGAATAGTTTCGCCGTTCTTGCAACATTATCCAATATGATTTATAATTGACCACAACTTGAATATTATTCGACTTATGGTCATATTGGAGGATGGAAGCAATGATCATCGCAAGGAAAAAGGAACAGGAAATCCTTCGAAATGCATATGACGACTCGAGGTCTCGATTTATAGCAGTCTACGGAAGACGGAGAGTTGGAAAGACCTTTCTTATTAGGGAAACATTTGAAAATGAGATCCTTTTCGCCCATGCAGGGCTGGCAACAGGCGGCATGGGAAAGCAGATTGAAAGTTTTTGTGAATCCATTGAATTATCGGGAATGGAAGTTGCTGAAAGTCCGACCAACTGGATGCAGGCTTTTAAATTGCTGAAGCTCCTGATCCTTAACTCCAAGCGGGACAGAAAAGTGATCTTCATAGATGAACTGTCCTGGATGGATACCAGAAATTGTGATCTTATGGCAGCAATGGAGAGTTTCTGGAATGGATGGGCATCTGCACGCAAGGATATCGTATTGATTGTGTGCGCTTCGGCCACTTCGTGGATGCTGGATAAAGTCATACACAACAAGGGAGGACTGTATAACAGACTAACTGATCAGATTGCGCTTGAACCATTTACATTGTGTGAATGTGAAGAGTTCCTTAAGTCTAAGAATATCGTTATGGATAGATATGATATTCTGGAAGGCTATATGGTTATGGGAGGAGTGCCCTTCTACTGGGAAAAAATCGAAAAAGGAAAAAGCATGGCTCAGAATATAGACGATATATTCTTTGGACAGCATCCCAAGCTGGAAGATGAATTTCAGTATCTGTATTCGTCTCTTTTCAGAAATCCCGGGGTATATATTGACATCGTAACGGCTCTGTCCACCAAAAAGGCCGGAATGTCAAGAACGGAACTTGCTCAGGCAATCGGTGCGACGAGCACAGGAACCTTTTCAAGAAAAATTAAAGAACTCGAGAGCTGCGGATTTATCAGGAGATACCACGAATATTCCAAAACATCAAGGGATATGACAATTCAGCTGGTAGACAATTACACGTTGTTTTATTTTAAGTTCCTGGCAAAGGAAAAAACGGATCCGCATTATTGGACAAATAATCTTGATGATCCCGGGAGAAGGGCCTGGTGTGGTCTGGCTTTTGAAAGAGTCTGCCTGGAGCATATTCCCCAGATTTTGAAGGGACTTGGAATATCAGGAGTTTTGACAGATGTATGCGCATGGCATTGCAGTGAAGATGAGGAAAAAGGTGTAAACGGGTCTCAGGTAGATCTGATGATAGTTCGAAAGGATAGAGTCGTTAATCTGTGCGAAATGAAATATTCGATTTCTGAATTCAGTATAAGCAAAGAATACGACCGGAAGCTTCGCAATAAGATCAGCGATTTTAAAACGCTGTCAAAAACAAATTTAGCAGTACATTTGACGTTGATCACAACATATGGACTGAAACAGGGAATGTATTCCGGGCGTGTACAGTCAGTTCTCACAGCAGAAGATCTTTTCGCAAACGCGTGAATTAAAATGACCATAACTCAAAAAAGAAGTGAGATATGGTTAAAAATGGTGGCAGCTGCCACATATGGACGGGGGCATCTTCTTCCTACTATTATCGTTTGGATAATTATAGCAGAGTCTGTGTCATAGGTGCTGTGATAGCAGGTATTGCAGGGATTATCTGTTTTGTCATAGGACTGAAAAAGTAAAAAGTGATGTTACGAAATATCTGATTGAGAATTGATATTACAAATGTTCGCAGCCTGGTTTTTGGCAAAGTTTGTCCCGGATTTATGGGTTGATAGTGTCAAATGACCTATGAAAAAGCGGCGAATAAAAAAAGTGCCGCAACAG
>JAUNNP010000099.1 GCA_030531385.1 Eubacteriales bacterium | reverse complement strand
GTAAAGAGGCGTTTTTAATGCTTGACAAGGGGCATTACATAACGGTTCTTTTGACCGATCAGATCCTTAATAACTTCCCCGGCCAGTATCAGTCCCGCAACCGAAGGCACAAAAGCGATGCTTCCGGGTGTGCTCCTGCGCACCGGATTTTCATTTTTGGCATTTTCCTCTTCAGCGCTGTCAATAGGTGTTATTGGCTTTTCCGTAGAATACACCACCTTCAGTTTTTTGATTCCTCTTTTTTTGCACTCGTGGCGCATTACCTTAGCAAGCGGACACATAGTGGTTTTATAAATGTCTGCCACTTGAAATGCTGTCGGATCCAAATGATTTCCGGCACCCATACAGCTTATCACCGGAACATTGCATTTTTTTGCCTGCATGATGATCTCAAGCTTTGCTGTAACAGTATCCACCGCATCTATAACATAGGAATACTCGGAAAAGTCAAACTCTCCTGCCGTTTCAGGAAGATAGAAGCACTGCCTTGCCTCAACATTTGCATCAGGATTGATCTCGAGTATTCGCTCCTTCATAACATCGACCTTATATCTGTCGATGGTCTTTCCGGTCGCAATGATCTGCCTGTTAAGATTGCTTAGACATACCTTGTCATTATCTATCAGAACAAGGGAACCCACTCCGCTTCTCGCCAGCGCCTCCACGGCAAAGCCGCCTACGCCGCCTATGCCAAATACGGCGACCCTGGCATTGTACAGCTTTTCCATATTTTCTCTGCCAAGCAGCAGCTGCGTTCTGGAAAATTGATTCAGCATTTTCAGTTATATCTCCAAGTCTAATTTTTTTCAGGTGACAAAAGTAAGATTCCTTCCTGTACTTTTCTGTATTCGGTATCAAGCTCTGCCATTCGTTCTTTAAACAAATCGCTGACGCAGAAATCTGCCTTATAAGCATACCCTTCCGCGATCTTTTCACAGCAGCCGGCGATTCCGGATAGTCCCAGGTATTTTGACACGCTGCAGAGAGCCGAAATCTCGATCCTCATAGCCTTAAACTCCTGCCTCGCGGCATAATCGCGAATGCGGGGGTAGGTCATATCACGTGAAAATTCCAAAAGCCTTTCTGCCATCTTCGCTTCATCGTGTGAGGTCTTTGCGGCAGCTTCGTAAGATCCGCCTACGGCTTCATAAAATTGTTTCATGTTTTCCATATCCTTGTCACCTTTCGGTTCTGGTCATCAAATCGTGTTTTTGATTGCTGTCATGTTATTGACCGCTGTCACATTAATTTGGGCCTTTATCTATGGCAGGATAACCCTTCATGATCTGCTCGCCCTCCGGTGTGCCTTTCTTTGCGGGAGACACCTTATACGCCTTAGAGCCGCTCTTTATGAGCATGATCATACTCATGAAGGCCTGCCCCAGCATTTCCCCAATCTCCTGATCCGTAAAGTGCAGCAGGTTTGTCGCGCAGAGTACGGCGATCCCGTAGGTGTGGATCCAGACATGTTCAAACAGCTGCCTGGCCTGTTCCTCGGTAGCTCCGTAATCCCTTCGAATGATGTCGATGTCCGAATCGATGCCGTGGATACGTTCATTCATAAAATCCCGGAAAGAGACCCCTTTCCGTTCCCGCATGAAAAGGAGCTGGAAGATCTTGGGCTCATCCTGCGCAAACTTTACCATCATGAATCCACGCATCTTAAACGGAGGATTATAATGATTGGCCGCATCTAAGACCTTATCAAATTCCTGCCAGGCACGAACGATCACTTCTTCCTGGAGCTCCTCCATGGTTTTCCATATAGTGAAAATAGGCGTGGCACTGGTGCCCAGCTTTTTGCCAACCTCACGGGCAACTACAGCATCTATCCCGCGTTCGCGGGCGATCTCATAGGCTGCGGTGATGATCTCGTCCTTCGTATATTTCGGTTTAGGCGGCATGAATGGTTCCTCCCGGCAGTTAACAAGATAACCGTTGCGTAACATTTGTTTTATTATAAGTGTAAAAGAATTCTCTGTCAATAGTGACAGAGAAGCTTCTCATTCGCATTCCGCTTCGCTTCATGCTCATGTCTGTTGTCGCCAAATATCTCCACTCCGAAATGCCAAAAATCCGCACGCTCCGCGTGCTCCCACCACCAAAAAGAGCCCACCGAATTCATGCAAGCATGATTCGTCGGACTCTTTTCGCTGGTGCAGCCTACGGCTGTATTTTTGTCATTTCTTCGTTGCGGTGCCCGGCTTGTTATCACTCAAATTCTACAACGGATACTATAACTTAAACAATTTTGTATGGATTATATGTATCCTCGTCTCCTGATTCTCTGATGTATCCATATGGTCCTGAGTATTCTTAGATTCTGTTATCAAAATGTTATCACCGTTGATAACAGAATGATTTCATCCCTTGCCAATTAACGGATATTGCAATACTTATAAATCACTTTCCTTGTGAAATACATTTCCGCGGCCATTCTGCGACCATAGATTTACACATATCATTATTTTCTCATCTCTTCCAACAGTTGCGGCAGTACCTCATACCACTGCTCTTCTTCTAACAAATCAAAAGATTCTTTTAAATCTGCATTCTGTAAATGCTCCACGTATTTTTGGGCAATTTCAAAGCTATTTTCTACCGTCAACTTATACTCACTCATAAACTTGCAAAATTCAGCATAAATCGCGGGATCAGCAGAATTTTCGCCCTCAAACAAAAAAGGATTTGCATCGCTTAAATATTCTCTCAACCCCTCATTATGAGTTTCATCCCAATCAGCATCAAAAGCTAAAAAAATAGCACAATACAATTCATAATTTGTCATTATCTCTTTTTCCTCCTGAATCCGGTACCAATATCTTTATATAATCCGGTCTTATCGCTCCACGGTCTTGGTACTGTATTTCGACCCGCATTATTTATAAGCTGGTTATTACTTCTTGTCCAATCTTGTGTCACATCCTCATTCAGGCGCACATGCCATTCGTTTCCGTACTGATCTTTTCCTCTGTGAAATCTCTTGTCGTTTGCAAGTTCCTGAACCATTTTTCTGTTTTCAGGTGTATCCGGCAAATGACCCTCCTCATCCCTAAATATATGCTTTAATTGAGAGTCGTTTGGCGGCAATTTCACTTTTCCCTTAAGTTCGTCAGGAATATTTTCAACATTATCTCCCCAAGTCCCTTTATATAAATCGCTTTGTCCTGCGCCCATATAACCTCTACCCTTCTCGCTGAGTGCTTGTCCAATCCGGATATTCTATAAATTCTGTATTTGGATATTTTGCCTCTATATCATCCGGCATCTGACTATAAACCAATACTACTTCCGGTTCCAATGTCTCCATCATTGAGTCCATCCCGGCCTCAAAATAGTATCTATTGACCGGATCCTTCAATTGCCCATAACTTCCCACAGAAACTATACTGTGCTTTTCAATACCGAGAAAAGCTATCTTCTCCGGCAGATATTTGGTAGTATACGTCCTTTCATCGCCCCATCTAACACACGGAATAATATATACACCATGTTTCTGGAAGCAGTATCCTATGGCACGATTTCTGTAGATGTTGGTTATCTGAGCCGCAAGAGGCATATCGCGATAAACAGAACAATCCGGAGTGATAAATCCCTGATACTGCTTTATCAATGTAATATACTCATCAGGATTTAAAAGCAAATCCCTAAACTCACTGTCATTTTCATACTCACATACAGCAAATTTCTTCTTATCAGCCTTTCCCATCTTACTGAATGGTACAAGTCCATTGGGAACAATTATCTTCTTAGGCCTCTTTATTATCGGGATTTCAAATATACCATCAAACTCGGCGCCTTTTACGAGCTCCGGATTACACCCGTCTGTAAGCATAGCTGCATTTCTTGCCGCAGAATCCACCACAGTTCTCTTCCTGGCGGTTCTTTTCCGTCTTGTTTTTCGTTTTATGGTTTCTTTGACAATTTCGTCCATATTTTTATTTTCACTCCAAATCCTTTAAATTTCCAACATTTCGAGGACAAATCTACTCTTTGCTCTTAAACAAGTCATCCAATGTAATCTGATTCGTCAACAAACCGCTGTACTTATTCGGCTTAACTCCATAAGTTGTAATCATGAGCAGCTGCAATGTTTTTTTGCAATTTGTCGCTATTCGGAAGGCCTCTAATTTATTTCTCAAGTTCATATCATATTCTTTGTTTATCACATATTCCCCCAAAGAATATTTCATTTCACACAAAGTAACCACATGATCTCTTCTGTCGATCAAGAGGTCAATTTGGGCTCCCTGCCTCCCTTCTTCTTCATCTTCGCTTTCAAACCAAGAGTATTCGTCAGACAAGATCCCAGTTATCCCCAGCTTTCGCTTAATTTGTGAAATATGGTCTTTGCATACCTGTTCAAAGGTGAGTCCTGCCCAGGATCGTCTTGCAGGATTATCAACGGAATTACTCCAGTAATTTTCATCCTTCCCGTATCGATCTTTTATATAGCGAAAATAAAACAGTGTGTAGTAATCAGCCAGTTGATATAACGCATTTTTCTTTTTATTATTATAAAATCTGGAAAGCCGCACAAAGCCCGACAATGACAGGTTATTAAGGATTTTTGTCAGATCTCCGCCCGCAGGAATTCTGGTCTGCGAAGCAATCTCTTCCCGAGTAAGACCGTTTGTTTTTTTGCTTAGCGCTTCCACAACTTTTATATAGGAATCACTATTTGAAAAAAGCGTTCGATAAAGATGTTCAAACTCATCCCATAACTCCCCTCTATTACTAAAAAATAAATCATCAATATTTTGCCGGAAAGACTTCGATGGCTTGAGCAGGCTAAGATAGTATGGAATTCCTCCCATAATCATATAACATTCAGTAATCTCATAACGCGACCACCTGATATTTCTATGCAGAAGATATTGTTCTGCCTCACATAAGTTGAACGGTTCCAGAAACAATTTGCATGTCTGTCTGTTAAAAAGACCTCCTTTATTATTTGCAAGTTTTTCGTCCATCCAGGAAGTTGCCGATCCGCATGCAACCAGCACAATATGATCTAATGCGGACGCAAATCCATTCCAGAACCATTCAAAAGCAGGCAGGAAGTCAGATTTTTGCGTGTCCATCCAGGGCATTTCATCAAAAAACAATACTTGCTTCTCGTTCCTGTCAAGCGTCCCAACATACTCACGCAAATGTCCAAAGGCTTCCATCCAGTCCCTGGGAACTTTATACCGAATTCCTGTAATCAAAGATAACTCCGTAATAAAGTTCTGCAATTGAACTTTCCTGTTCTGTCCATATATACCAGTAACTTTAAAGGCGAATCTATTGTTAAAATACTGATTGATCAGGAATGTTTTTCCGACTCGTCTTCGACCGTATACAATGACCAGTTGAGCCGTATCTTCAGACATACATGCATTTAATCGCTCATATTCTATTGTTCGTCCAATTAATTTCATTTTCTTATCCATAGGGCAATTATATTCTCACCTTGCATCTATGTCAATTATTTTTCCTCCAAATCTCCTCTTTTTATGACATTTAGAGGAAAAATAAGTTATATAGACCGTGATGACCAACGAATAGAATAATAGCAGACACTCCGTAGAATGCCTGCTATTACAATACATTTCAGATACTAAAATACATCAGAATTTACTTTTGCATTATTCAAATTCGACAACGGATACTGTAACTTAAACAGTTTTGTATGGATTATATGTATCCTCGTCTCCTGATTCTCTGATGTATCCATATGATCCTGAGTATTCAGGATTCTGTTATCAAAATGTTATCACGGTTGATAACAGAATGATTTACGCGAAGCAACGAACCAAAGTCATGCTTGCATGACCTTGGCGACTGCCGCGATAGCGATAAAAAGCGAGCTTTTTATCGCTTCATCCCTTGCTGAACAAAGCTCCAAACTACATACGGCTCAGATATATGCTTCTCTCTGATGCCGGGATTTTTAAGACATCCATTGCCTGTTCAATCGTCATTTTCAGAGAATCCATAATATGCAGAATATCCATCATTCTGGTTTCGTGTTCTTTTTCATTTCTCATATCTTCCATTGCCTTACACATAGCTTCCACGCCCTCCTCTGTCTCTTTATAATATCTCGCCTTCCCCGCCAGATCCTGGTTGATCATGTCATCCGGGTTCGAACAGGAGAAATCATGCATCAGTCGTCCAATCTCATCATTACCACGATAAGCTCCGTTGATATATAAGATATGCTCTCCGTCATTAAACAGCTCATCTGTTCCGAAGTTCACGCGCTCGACAGGATATACCGGCTTGCCTTTCCCGAATATATCTTTCTCGGTAATGAAGATCACGTAGGTATCCGGAAGCTGATCAAACTCCTGTCCCGCATCCAGATTCTCGACATCCATGACACTGGAATGATATCTGGCGCGATGAGCTCCTGCGCCTTTATCCGCCCTCTGAACCTCCATGTCATATTTCTTACCGCTGTCATCCGTTCCGTATACATCCAGACAGATCGATCTGGCCCCAACCAGACGCTTCATATCTGCCTGCGTTTCCACTGAGATTACTTTCAAATCTTTTTTGTCGACAAGAATCTGAAGAACGTGCTGTGTCAGTGGTATGTCGTCGCGGAACAGACAGCGCATAAAATCGTCATCGATCGGTCTGAGTCCCCGCAGTCTCTGCAGATCCTCTTCGCGCTCCCGCGCCTTCTTCTGTTCCGGTGTTTCTGTAATATATCTGTTCAAGTCTTTATGACTCCTCTCTGATTTTGCGCATCTGCTCGGCACTTGCCTTATATTCCATCAGGTCCAGCAGATATTCGGGCATATGCCTGCGACCGCTCTCCCAATCAACAACTGTGCGATAAGGAATTGCAAAATAATCACAGAATTCCCTGCGATTCATTCCCATCTCATTCCGCAATGCTTTTACTCCTTCAGCCAGACTCATATCGTTTCCCCCTGTTTATATCATGATACCACATTTTACGCAGTGCCACAACACCTTGTCATCGATAAATCTCCGTCTAAGATTCACTCCATTCCATTGTTTGGCCTGAATATAAATACTGCTGAAACCAAGCTGATTCTCTTTAATGATTCCGTCAATTCCACCATCATTTGACCGCTGCGTAACCACTCCGGCACCATCGATTCCGCTTCCATATCCCATCTGAAGAAGTAGCTTAACTACCAGTTTCTCAAACTCTGTCGGTGTCAGTTGTTACTGACTTATCATTTTGTCCGCAAACTGCTTCCTCACGCTGTCCGGCTGTT
>JAUNNP010000098.1 GCA_030531385.1 Eubacteriales bacterium | reverse complement strand
TAAACTTAATTGTGAAATTATACAACTTATTTGTAAATAGACAATCGCGGATAAGTATAATGATATTTCTTCACTCCAGTACGCTTATCAGCCTTCATCCGCAGACATTCTCAGCATGTACTATGGCTACAGCAAGACTGACACGGACTATGACACGATCAAAAAGGGCGGCAGCATTCACCTTAAAAACTGGGGAAATGCTGACGCAGGCGCAAACTCCGCGGGTTTTATCGCAGTCATTGACTCCGGTATCGACTTTAACCATCCGGATCTTGCGAGCGTTATGTATCATTTCAGCCCCGAGCTTCAGAAGGAGCTTGGCTGCACTGAATTCGGAAAGGTGACCTGCGACGGTGCGAAATCTGATCTGCCTGCCGACGATAACGGTCACGGCACCCATGTGGCCGGAATTATTGCGGGAAACTGGGATAATCATGGTATAAGCGGCGCCGCAAATGGAGTGCAGCTTATTTCCGTAAAGGCTACTAATAATGGTACCGGAAGTGATGCCGATCTGATAAAGGGCTTTAAGTTCGTTCTTGATGCCAAAAAGGCCGGTGTTGACATTCGCGCCGTGAACTTTTCCATAGGCTCCAGCGTGCTTTCGAGGGTGTTCCTTCCTGTTATTAACGCGCTTGGAGAAGCGGGCGTGCTTACATGCAAATCATCGGGAAATGACGGAAAGAATGTAGATAAAAGCCCGGGAGACGCGGGTGTTTTAAGCTCGTCACCTTATGTTATAACAGTAAATAACTCGACCGGAACGATTCAGAAGTCTTCAAGCTCAAACTATGGCATAAAGACGGATATATTTGCATTTGGAGACAGTATACTTTCGAGCATACCGACTACACAGCTTGCTGACATCGTATATTACCCGATGGCGGACCCTGAGGCTTATACCGCGGACACCTTCGACTTTAGGGGGGAGGGCAGCTCGACTCAGAAATATGGCTCGAAGTACGGCGCGGATTATAAGGGCGTCAGAGCATTTACGCAAACCTATTATAAGGCTGATGTCGATGAATTTGAGTTCTGGGATATAAAGGATAATGTTACAAATACTCCGATCGGTGAGATAGACACTGAGTCTTGTTATGACTCGACCGGAGGAAGCCTGAAGATCAGCTCCGAGGATATGAGTAAATCGTCCGACGGCTCAAGGAGCTTTTATCTGGCCATTCCTGTGGATGTAGGCAATGAGCCCGATCTGAAGTATGCGAACTTTGCGCTCAGCCTTGATTATGATAAGTACATTGATGATGTGTCTGTATCCTGTGTCATGACAGGTGAGCTTGCCGATGCGGGCGGTGCTGCAGGGAGCGGTGCTGCTGGCGGCGATGTCACGGGCTCCTCAGCTGGCGGCGATGTCACAGGCGGCGTATCGGATAAGTATAAATTTATGTTCTCCATCATCTCATCAGAACATGCTCTTTATGGCACTAATATGGCAAAGGTCCGCGAGGACATAATGAAGTCGTATGGTTCCGAGATCAAGGCGGGCACCACACCAAATGCTATACAGAGAGTAAAAAGAACTGATGGTTTGGGCAACGCGATCTATGATGGCTACGTGCTTTACTGGATCACGATCAAGAACAATCCCAATGTCACAAGCTTTAACGCAAATATCGACGTTGCGGGTGCCGGCTATGTGACCACACCGTATGACCTTTATAACGGAACGTCGATGGCGACTCCGCTTGTAACAGGCAGCGCGGCTGTGATCGCCGAGGAAAATAAGGACACTCAGCTTGCGGGCCTCAGCGGCGGCGCATATACGGCTAAGCTGAAGGAATTGGTGCTCGCATATTCTACAGGCTATCCGGCATTTGAAGGACTTTGCATGACAGGAGCACAGCTCGACCTCGATCCGGATGCGGCCATGCGCCCTGTGATCAGCAGCATTCACTCAGGGAGCAATGAAAATGAGGTCGTGATAGAGGGCTTTACCTTCCTTGATGAGGGCTCGCTCGATACAGGCGGCATTGACTTTGATATCGTTTCATGGAGCACCAACAGGATAGTCATTACACTTAAGGAAACACCGCAGTACTCCATGTACCTTTTCAAGGTGACAAATGCCGAGGAGAGGTCCGCACAGAAATATTTTGTTCCGGGAAATGCCGGCGGCAATATTTATGAGATCACGTTTACGCTTCCTGACGATAGCTTTGATCCGGCCGATCCTGACTTTGTAAATGATATAAAGAACAGCTGGAAGCTCTATGGCAGTCAGCAGTTCGTTAACCTTGGCAATACCATGTACTTCGTGAACAGCGGAGATAATTCAAGCGTATGGCGCTGCGATCCGACAAGTGCCACGGTTACAAGGGTCACAGCATTTGACGGCTATAAGATCCTGAACCGCGGGGCATGGGACGGCGGCAATACTTTGTTTTTCTTTGCGTCCAAGACCGAAAAGGACGCTTCAGGCAAAGAGGACACGTATGAGTACATTCTTGGCTTTGATGGAAATGCTGTCACCGAATACACTTATAAGGGCGTGAATCTTAACGAAAATTCCGGCATGTTCATAAGCGGCGACTACATTTACCTGCTTGGCGGTTATGTATTCAGTAAGGAAGAGGATAAATGGGTGTCCGCGAATGACATTGTCCGCATGGATATCGTGACCCTGGATGCCGAACGCATCGGCAGCATGCCTTATGTGTCGAAGTCAGTCTATCCGATAGTTCTTGATGGCGGCGAAATATATGCGACAGGTATCTTTTCCGATAAGGATAAGGATATGCAGATCCTCTACAAGATCACTGTAAATGCTGACGGCTCTCTTGGCTTTGAGGATATTTCAGATATCGTTCCGAAGGGCATTGTAGAAACAGCTTCGGATCCGTATTATGCGATCACTGCTGCGGAGACGAACTTTATTATCGCGGGTCTTCGTTCTGATGATAATACTGATACCTGGTTCTGCGAGAACGGTGAAATTTCAGCATATACCAAGTCAGCCAGCCTGAGCTATCTCTTCAAAATGGTTGCGGGTTATTGCAACGGTTATCTGTATGTGGCGGGTGAATCATATAATGAAGCTGACGCTGTTGTTATGAGGGCGAGCTACATCCTTGATAAGCCGGTAGATCCGGTGCCGCCGGAGCCGGTGGTGACCGGAGGCGGAAGCGGCTCGCGCGAGCGGACGAGCATCGGATATGGGGCCGGCAATGTGCCGAATATTTACTATGAGCCTGCGGGCCGCTGGATAAAGGACGCGACCGGTTGGTGGTTTAGCTTTAATACGGGCGCGTACTATGCGATAGATGCGGCGGGCAATACGGTGTATTACGGCGCGGACGGACAGATGAGCGTCGTGGCGGGTGCCGGCGCAGGTGCGGGCACGGTCAGCGGTCCGAACGGCATGACCTACATTGCGGCCGATGGCAGCTATATGGTAAATGGAGTTACTTACACCGGCCCTAACGGAAATTATATAAAGTCTGCCTGGGCCCTTATCAAGGGCAAGTGGTATCACTTTGATGAGCGCGGCTACATGCAGGAGGGCTTTATAAAGGATGGTGTGAAGTGGTACTACCTCATGCCGGGAAGCGGCGAGATGGCTAAGGGCCTTATTGACCCTGGCGACGGCTACATCTACTACATGAGCCCTGTAGACGGCGCAATGCAGACCGGAAACATCACGGTCGACGGCATTGACCGCTACTTCCGCTCCGACATGCCTGCTGCCCCAACCTACACACTCGACCCCGCAACAGGCATCTACGTTCGCAACAGCGTCGACGACATCCCGTACGGCGCCGCGATCAAGCGCTGAAATAAATGAATTAATATATAGCCCGCGGAGTTTGACTTAAACTCCGCGGGCTACTTTTAGTCATGGAATGGCGCCAGGGGAAAAATTTGATTAAACCTACGTCAAACCTACGTTAAATCAAATGTTAGCGCAAACTAACACTTGACTATCCGCCCACAGGATTTATAATAAAATTGTTATTAAATTCACATTCAAATAACACAGCATCAATGTAAATTAACATTATCACAACAACACTATTTCAGGAGGAAAATTACCATGGAGAAGATCAAAGTCGTACAGTATGGCTGCGGTAAGATGAGCAAGTACACACTTCGCTATCTTTATGAGAATGGCGCGCAGATCGTAGGCGCTATCGGACACGCACCATCAGAGGGACAGGATGTAGGCGACTGGGCTGAGCTCGGCGTAAAGACTGGCATTATCATTTCTGCAGATGCAGACACAGTCCTTGACGAGTGCGATGCTGATGTTGCAATCATAACAACAAAGAGCTTCATCGGTGACATCTATGAGTGCATCGAGAAGTGCGTAACACGCGGTATCAATGTTATCACAACCTGCGAGGAGGCTATCTATCCATGGACTACCTCCGCAGCTATGATCAACAAGCTTGACGCCATTGCAAAGGCTAACAACTGCACCATCACCGGCAGCGGCATGCAGGACATTTTCTGGATCAATATCGTTGGCCTTGTTGCTGCAGGCTGCCACAAGATCACAAAGATCAAGGGCGCATACAGTTACAACGTTGATGAGTACGGCCTTGCACTTGCCAAGGCTCACGGCTGCGACCTTACAGCAGAGCAGTTCGAGGCTGAGATCGCTCATCCGGCAGAGTTTGAACCATCATATGCATGGAACGCTTCAGAAGCTATCTGCAACAAGCTCGGACTCACCATCAAGAGCATTTCCCAAAAGCACGTACCTTGCATAATCGACAAGGACATCTACTCAGACACACTCGGCAAGGATATCAAGGCGGGCAATGCTATCGGTATGTCAGCAGTGGTTACCATCGAGACCATGCAGGGTATTACAGTAGAAGAGGAGACGATCGGTAAGGTTTACGGACCTGAGGACGGAGACATGTGTGATTGGTGGATCGAGGGCGAGCCTAACACAGAGTTCCACATCGTTAAGCCGGCTACAGTTGAGCACACCTGCGCAACTATCGTTAACCGCATTCCTTCACTGCTCAGAGCACCTGCAGGCTATGTGACCTGCGACCAGCTCGAGCCGGTAGAGTATCTCACATATCCAATGGAGATTTATTGCTGATCATACTTTTGACACCCACGTCATAATATTGAAATAAGTACAACCCGCCGAGTTTGACTTAAACTCCGCGGGCTACTTTTAGTCATGGAATGGCGCCAGAGGAAAAATTTGATTAAACCTACGTTAAATCAAATTTTTCCCCTGACGCCATTCGTTGATTCAACGCAGCTTAAGTCAAAAAACTCCTCAGGGGAGATTTTTGACTTAAACGGCGGTAGCATTTCGCGAAAAATACTGATAATATAGAGGCGGGTCACGATGTGACAGTTTTATCAGAGGCTAAGCGTGGAAATTATTACGTCTATTATAAAAAATATTCTTGTGGCACTGTACCAGCCGTTCTGGTTTGCCGTGATTTTGTCAGTTTTCTTTATGTTTTTGTGGAAAAAATACCCGGATGTAAAGAGCGCGGCAAAGGAGTGGGCCGGATGGTTTAAGTCTGATCCTTCATTTCGGAGAATGTTTCTGCTGGTGTTCTACACCGTCATGATTTTGTTCCGCACGCTTTTAAACAGGCAGATCTGGGCGAATCCGGTCAGCAATGTGATCGGGCTATGGGGCCTTTATAAAGAGTCGAACGGGGAGATGGTGCTGACGACAGAGGTGCCCGAGAACCTGGCACTGTTTATTCCATTTACAGTGCTGCTTTTGTGGTGCTATAAGGAGCGGTTTTTCACCACTAAAGATGGGGCGCTTCGCATCTCGCTGATCCGCTCGCTCTGGCTATCATTTAAGATCACATTTATATTCTCATTTTGCATAGAATTTCTGCAGCTCTTCCTGCGCCTTGGCACCTGGCAGCTGTCGGATCTGTTTTTTAATACACTTGGCGGCGGTATCGGAGGCTTCATTTACTGGGCCGGATACCACATCTGCCATTTTATGAACAAGGATTACAAGGGGGTTCACCATGAATAATACAAAGAAATACAATATTGCTGTAGCCGGAACCGGCTACGTGGGACTTTCACTTGCCGTACTGCTTGCACAGCATAACCACGTTACAGCTGTGGATGTGCTTCCGGAGCGAGTTGAGCTTATAAACAATAAAAAGTCAACAGTACAGGATGAGTATATAGAAAAGTACCTCGCGGAAAAGGAGCTTGACCTTACGGCCACCCTTGATGCGGCTTCGGCTTACAAAGACGCTGACTTCGTCATAATTGCCGTTCCGACAAACTACGACAGCAAGAAGAATTTCTTCGACTGCTCAGCCGTTGAGACCGTTATAGGGCTTGTGCAGAACGCCAACCCCAACGCGATGATGGTCATAAAGTCCACCATTCCCGTAGGCTACACGCTTTCAGTACATAAAAAATACAACACCGAAAACATCATTTTCAGCCCTGAATTCCTGAGGGAGTCCAAGGCGCTCTACGATAATCTCTATCCGTCGAGGATCATTGTTTCGTGCAATGCTGAGTCCGAGGAGAAAGCGCATATTTTTGCGTCATTGCTTGCGGAAGGAGCATTAAAAGAAAATATCGATACACTTTTTATGGGCTTTACAGAGGCTGAGGCAGTCAAGCTGTTTGCCAATACCTACCTCGCGCTCAGAGTTTCGTTCTTCAATGAGCTCGATACCTACGCTGAGACCAAGGGATTAAACACCCAGCAGATCATCGACGGCGTCTGCCTCGATCCTCGTATCGGCACGCATTACAATAACCCGTCATTCGGATACGGCGGATACTGCCTGCCCAAGGACACCAAGCAGCTGCTTGCCAACTTCCAGGATGTTCCGCAGAACATGATGTCCGCGATCGTTGAGTCAAACCGCACCAGAAAGGATTTCATCGCCGATCAGGTGCTGAATATGGCAGGATATTATGATTATTACAATAACGGAGAGTATACTCCCGAGCAGGAGAAGCAGTGCATCATAGGCGTTTACAGACTTACTATGAAGGCCGGCTCCGACAACTTCCGTCAGAGCTCTATCCAGGGAGTAATGAAGAGGATCAAGGCAAAGGGCGCGACAGTAGTCATCTACGAGCCGACACTTCCTGCAGGCAGTACCTTCTTTGGCAGCCGTGTTATCGGTGACCTCGACGAGTTCAAGAACGTGAGCCAGGCGATCATCGCCAACCGTTACGACACCTGCCTCGACGATGTAAAGGACAAGGTCTACACCAGAGACATTTTCCGCCGCGACTAAGCCCAGGCTCTTTGGCCCTTTCAGTGGCTGGGG
The DNA here is from genome assembly GCA_030531385.1 of Eubacteriales bacterium. Taxonomy (GTDB): domain Bacteria; phylum Bacillota; class Clostridia; order Lachnospirales; family Lachnospiraceae; genus Avilachnospira. Next base: position 51 of record JAUNNP010000098.1, on the reverse strand, counting down.
TGTCAAAAGAACCGTTATGTAATGCCCCTTGTCAAGCATTAAAAACGCCTC
>JAUNNP010000097.1 GCA_030531385.1 Eubacteriales bacterium | reverse complement strand
GGTAAAATTTAATTGAATTTTTTAAGCAGGAGCCGCGGATGTCTCAAACAGGGGGTATCTGCGGCTTTACCTAAGTCGGCAGGAGGGGTAATATGTTTAGAATAATGGATGCCAGTGAGGCTGTCAGCCTTATTAAGGATGGAAGCGTAATAGGTCTTAATTCCTTTGTCGGGCTGGCACATCCGGAAAAAATTCATGATGCGATCACTGAAAGCTTCAGGGAAACAGGCCATCCCAAAAATCTGACCATGATATCGTCGGCGGGTTTCGGTCTGTTTGATGAAAACAGAAGTGCCGAGAACTATATAAGAGAGGGCGCTGTAAGTAAGATAATCTGTGGACATTACGGAGCTATGCCGAGCACCAAGAGACTGGTTCTGGAGGACCGCTTCGAGGCTTACAATCTTCCTCTTGGCCCTATGTGCCATGCGATGCGCGCCCAGGCCGGAGGTCATAAGGGATATGTTACTACACTCGGCCTTGGACTTTTTGTCGATCCGAGAAATGAGGGCCCGGGTCTTAATAACCTTTCACGCGATACTTCGCTGGTAAAGCTTATAGAAGTAGAGGGCGAAGAGTGCCTGCTTTACAGACTCCCGCCGTTTGACATTGCCATAATCAAGGGCACCAGCGTAGATGCACAGGGAAATATTTCCTTTGAGGATGAGTACTGCACGATAGACGCACTTACGATCGCCCAGCTCACCAAGAGAAATAACGGTAAGGTCATCGTCCAGGTCGACAGGGTAAGACATGATTTCAGCAGACCGCGCGATGTTATCATTCCGGGCTTCCTGGTCGATGCTGTGGTCGTGGCTGAAAAACCCGGCAACAGTGACGAAAACAGTACGCTTTCCGGAACTATCCATGTACCTTCGTCCCATATGCAGTACTGGTACAACAGACTGGATCGCGAAAATGCTGCAAAGGGCAAGGGCAGGAAGGATTTTTCCGCAAATATCATAGGCCGCAGGGCTGAGCAGGAGCTTAAGCCCGGCTATGTTGTAAATATCGGTGTCGGCATCCCGGAGATGGTTGCAAAGTATGCCGCTGTTACCGGAGTACTTAGGGACCTTACGCTTACCGTCGAATCGGGCGGCTCAGGCGGACTTCCGGCAGGAGGCGCTGTCTTTGGAGCGATGATAGGAGCCAGCACCATATGTGATATGTCAAATCAGTTTGACTTCTATAATGGAGGCGGTCTTGACATCTGCTTTATGGGTGGCCTTGAGATGGATCAGTATGGAAATGTCAACGCTCACAGAGGTCCGGACTATGTTGCCGGTATCGGCGGCTTTGGAAATATTACTTCGGCCACGAGAAATGTTGTGTTCTGCATTAACTTTAATACAAAGGGCATCAATGTAGTCGAGGAGGACGGAAAGGTCGTTATAAAATCGGAGGGAAAGATCCCGAAGATAGTTGAAAAGGTAAGAAGTATAAGCTTTTCGGGAGAAAGAGCCATCAAGAAGGGGCAGCATGTGCTTTATATCACAGAGCGCTGCGTATTTGAGCTTAAGCCAGAGGGACTTACGCTTATAGAGGTTTTCCCGGGTATCGATAAGCAGAGGGATATCCTTGACAGGCTGCCGTTTGCAGTTATCGACGGGACCGTAGGCTGAAGCGCGGGCCGCCGGCATTCGCAGGGTCATATTTGCGGTCCGCGGCTGCTTAGTTAAAACTTGACAAACAAAATGTGAAGTTTATAATAAAAAGTTGATTTTTAAAATTATAAAACGAAAATAAATGTTTTAAGAGAGGTGCTTTGATATGGAGATAAAAATCACAAAGACAACCACACCTGCAGCCAAGCCGGCTGATGAGTCAAAGCTTGGTTTCGGTAAGTGCTTTACAGACCATATGTTCATCTATGACTGGAATGATAAGGACGGATGGCATGATGCAAGAATAGTTCCTTTCGGCAATATCAGCCTTCATCCGGCTTCAACAGTTTTCCATTATGCTCTTGAGGTATTCGAGGGACTCAAGGCTTATCGTACAGCAGACGGCAGCGTTCAGCTCTTCAGACCTATTGAGAATGCTAAGCGTATGGCTGATTCAGCAGAGCGTATCGGACTTCCGGTCGTTCCTGTAGACGATTTTGTTGAGGCAGTTAAGACTCTTATCTCTGTTGATAAGGACTGGTGCCCATACAGCGACGGCTGCTCACTTTACATCAGACCTTTCCTTTTCGGAACTGACGCAAGCGTAGGTCTCCACACACTTCATTCAGCTCAGTTTATTATCATCGTAGCTCCGTCAGGCGCTTACTATGCTAACGGCATCAACCCGGTCGATATCATGATCGAGACTCATGATGTTCGTGCCGTAAGAGGCGGTACAGGTTATACAAAGTGCGGCGGAAACTATGCAGCAGCACAGAGAGCTACAGTTGAGGCTGAGAAGAAGGGCTTCTCCCAGGTACTCTGGCTTGACGGTGTTGAGCAGAAGTACATCGAGGAGGTCGGTGCCATGAACATCATGTTCAAGATCGACGGCACCGTTGTTACTCCGAGCATCGCTGAGAAGACAGTTCTTCCGGGTATCACAAGAAAGTCCATGCTTGAGGTACTTCGCGATAAGGGCTTCAAGGTAGAGGAGAGAAAGATCAGCGTTCAGGAGCTTACCGAGGCTGTTAAGGCAGGCAAGGTAGAGGAAGCCTGGGGAACAGGTACAGCAGCAGTTGTATCACCTGTCGGAAAGCTTCAGATCGAGGGCGTTGATTATATTATCAACGGCGGCAAGATCGGTGAGACAACACAGATGCTTTATGATACACTTACAGGCATCCAGTGGGGCAAGATCGAAGATAAGTACGGCTGGATCGTTCCGGTTGACTGAGCTATATAAGACAGATTTATGCGTAGAAGGAAGCGACAAAATTGCCGCTTCCTTTTGATGATTTTGCGGAGGAAGCATTATGGATAAAATAATTATCACTGTAGTAGGGCAGGATACCATCGGAATCATTGCAAAGGTCTGCACCTATCTTTCCGATAATCAGATCAATATTCTCGATATTACCCAGACTATAGTAGGCGGATATTTCAATATGATGGTAATTGCGGACATGGAAAAGTGCGGCAAGGAATTCGGTGTTGTATCTGACGAGCTGAAGGAGCTTGGAAATGAAATCGGCTTAAGGATACTCGCACAGAAGGAAGAAATTTTTACAAAGATGCACAGACTTTAACTAATCACGCCCCGGCGCGGATCACGAATGCCTGCAGGGCGAAAGAAAAGGCTGCCTGACCGGTTAAAGTATTTACCAGATAAGGAAATAAAAATGATATGATCAACTTGAACGAAGTACTCGAGACCAACAAAATGATACAGCAGGACCTTCTGGATGTGAGGACCATCACTCTTGGCATCAGCCTTCTTGACTGCATCGATTCAAATCTTGAAAAGCTTAATGAGAATATATACAACAAGATAACAAGACTTGGAAAGGAGCTTATCCCTACCGGTGAGGCTATATCCAAGGACTTTGGCATTCCCATCGTAAATAAGCGTGTATCTGTCACGCCGATATCCCTGGTGGGAGGCTCTGCCTGCAGGACTCCGGAGGATTTTGTGACCATAGCAAAGACTCTTGACCGTGCGGCCAAGGCCATTGGCATCAACTTCCTCGGAGGCTATTCGGCGCTCGTTAATAAGGCCATGACGCCTGCGGACAGGATGCTCATAGAGTCTATCCCTGAAGCGCTCAGCTCCACTGACTTTGTATGCTCTTCTGTAAATGTCGGCTCCACCAGGACCGGCATCGATATGGATGCGGTCCGCCTGATGGGAGAAGTGATCAGAAAGACTGCAGAGCTTACTGCTGCCAATGACTCGATCGGATGTGCTAAGCTTGTGGTTTTCTGTAACGCGCCGGACGACAATCCGTTTATGGCGGGAGCATTCCACGGAGTAACTGAAGGAGACGCGGTCATAAATGTCGGAGTCAGCGGTCCGGGTGTAGTAAGATCCGCGCTGTCGCAGGTTCGCGGTGAGAGCTTTGAGGTGCTCTGCGAAACGATCAAAAAGACTGCCTTTAAGGTCACCCGTGTGGGACAGCTCGTTGCCCAGGAGGCTGCGGCAAGACTGGGCATTCCTTTTGGAATAGTCGATCTTTCACTTGCACCTACGCCTGCTGTAGGTGATTCCGTGGCTCAGATACTCGAGGAAATCGGCTTAGAGCGCACAGGCGCACCGGGCACTACCGCAGCGCTTGCTATCTTAAACGATCAGGTAAAGAAGGGCGGCGTTATGGCATCCTCTTATGTCGGGGGACTTTCGGGCGCCTTCATTCCTGTCAGCGAGGACCAGAACATGATAGATGCCGTTGAGGCAGGGGCGCTTACTATTGAAAAGCTTGAGGCTATGACCTGCGTATGCTCTGTAGGCCTTGATATGATAGCCATCCCGGGCGATACGCCGGCTTCTTCCATATCCGGCATCATCGCGGATGAAGCAGCGATCGGCATGGTCAACAACAAGACCACCGCTGTCCGCGTGATCCCTGTCATCGGAAAGGGTGTGGGTGAGAAGGCTGTCTTTGGAGGACTCCTTGGCTACGCGCCTATCATGAAGGTCAATGAGTTCTCCTGCGAGGCATTCATCGGACGCGAGGGCCGCATCCCGGCACCGATCCACAGCTTCAAGAACTGACACCCACAAAGGTCGATCAATGAATAATGAGATTACCGGGCTTGCGTTTTTCGATCTCGATGGGACGCTGCTCAATAATAATACAAATGAAATATGTGAGAGTGCGCTGCGGGCGCTGGAGGCCTTAAGGGAAAACGGCTTCAAGATCATTTTGTCCACCGGGCGCGACATGGATACGCACTACAGCAGAGAGTACCTTGATATTGTAAAGCCGGATGCTGTCATTCACCTTAATGGAAGTAAGATAACAGTGGGAGACGAGCTTTTATTTAAGCACACTGTAAGCTCAGAGCTCCTTCATGAGGTCTTTGATTTCTGCACTGCAAATGATATCTGCATGGGGACTTCGATTGCAGGTGAGGATTTCTTTATAAATCCGGAAAAGAAGGCGGCATCGGATGCGATTTATAATAAGTTCTTAAAGCGGAATTTTGTTCCGTTTGAGGATCTTTTTGAGAGAGGGCTCGAAGTCTCGGCGTTGTCATTTGCAGGTGACCTTGCAAAGGATAAGCCGCTGGTTGAGGAACATTTTCCGAACCTGAAGCTTTTTGCGTTTAATGACAGCCAGGGCGCGGATGTGGTCGAGGAGGGCTTTTCCAAGGCCGAGGGCATGAAGAAGCTCTGCGCGTATTTCGGCGTCCCGGAGGCGGATACCTATGCCTTTGGGGATTCCAAAAACGATATTCCGCTTCTTATGGCTGCCGGTACCGGCATTGCCATGGGAAATGCTGACCCCGCCGCTAAGGATGCGGCAGATTACATCACCGACGACATCGCTCGCGACGGCATCCTCAAGGCGTGCAGGCATTTCGGACTGATACGATACTAGGGGCAAAGGCTTTTGACCCCGGCATCTTGTTATATAGGACCGTCCCCGATTACACATGGAGTACAAAATGAGAAAGCAGCTGACAGATCTTAGAAATAAAATGAATGAGCTCGGAATCGACATTTACATCGTTTCCGATAAGGATGAGCACTTAAGTGAGTATACGGGTGCTCATTTTTGTGCGCTGAAGGAATTTTCCGGCTTTACCGGCGGGGACGGCACACTTGTAGTCTCGCGTGATGAGGCAGCTCTCTGGACAGACGGAAGATATTTTATCCAGGCAGAAAAGGAACTTTCGGGGCAGGGCATTGAGCTCATGAAAATGGGTGAGAAGGGTACGCCTTCCGTGCAGAGCTGGATCTCAGAGAGTCTTCCGGAGGGCAAAAGACCGGCTGATGAAGACGGGCCGGCAGCCGGCGCGAAGCCTGCTGATGGCACGAAACCTATGGGGCCGGGCAGGCTCGGCTTCGACGGAAAATGCACTTCTTATATGGATGGTTTTAACTTCTGCCGCGTGCTTAAGAATGGCACTGAAGCTATGACCGATAAGGATGTCTGCGGGCTTGTTTGGGAGGACCGCCCTGAGGAAGATTGCTCGGAATGCTTTATTTTGGACGAAAAGTATACCGGAAGGTCTGCAGAGTCAAAGCTTGCGGACCTTAAGACAGCGTTCCTTAAGCTTGGCGCAAAGACCCATGTGATCTCGTCACTTGATGACATCGCGTGGCTTCTCAATGTGCGCGGCGCAGATATCCCGAACAATCCTGTCTTCATGGCCTACATGATAATTACTCCGGAGCGAAGCGTGCTGTACTCGGACAGCCGGCATTTTAATGATGAGCTAAGGCGGTATCTCGCAGGGCTTGGAGTTGAGCTTAAGGGGTATCACGACATCTTTGAGGACATTAAGACGGTACAGAGTCCTGTGCTCATAGACCGCAAGCGCTGCAGCTACGAGCTATGCAACAGCATACCTGCAGGTTCCCGCATCATAGACAGGATGAATCCTGTAATGGCCGAAAAGTGCAGAAAGAACAGTGTTGAGGCTGCAAATATCCGCATCGCGCAGCACAAAGACAGCCTTGCCGTGACCCGCTTTATTTATTGGTTCAAGAAGTCGCTCGGCTTGGTGAAAGCCGGCATCGAAGAGACCGGCGGTGTGACAGATGCAACGGCAGCAAAGCCTACAGCCGCAGCACAGCCCATAGTCACAGCAAAGCCGGCAGTGCACCTGACCGAGTGGGAATGCGTCGAAAAGCTGCATGAGCTGCGCGCGGAAGGAGAGCATTTCCTTGATGAAAGCTTTTCAACTATTTCCGCATACGGTGCAAATGCTGCCATGGCGCATTATATGCCGTCTCCGGAGCATGTTGTGAATATCGAGCCGCACGGGCTTTATCTTGTGGACTCAGGCGGACAGTATCTCGAAGGTACGACTGACATTACGAGGACCATTGCCTGCGGCGAGCTCACAGCCAAAGAGCGGGAAGCATTTACATTGGCAGTGATTGCTAATTTAAGGCTGGCGGACGCGAGGTTTCTTGAGGGCGTTTCCGGACTGGTACTCGATTACGCTGCGAGGGAGCCGTTCTGGCGGCGCGGCATGAACTTTAATCACGGAACAGGGCACGGCGTTGGCTTCTGCCTTAATGTTCACGAGGGTCCTGTCGGCATCAGATATAAGGCCCAGACGATGGAGGGCGCCTATCCGATGATGGAGGGCATGTATGTCTCAGACGAGCCCGGTTACTATGAGGGCGGCAGCTTTGGCGTAAGAATCGAGAACATGCTGCTTGCTGTAAGGGACTATGAAAATGAATACGGCACTTTTCTTAAGTTTGAGACTATGACTCTCGTGCCTATCGATAAGGATTGCCTGGACCTGTCACTGATGACTGATGATGACATCCGGCTGCTGAATGAGTATCATGAGAGAGTGTATAGTGAGCTTGCGGGAGAGCTTGCCGGGGATCCGGGAGAGCTTACCGGG